>CAZWUW010000003.1:0-63933 GCA_964636895.1 uncultured Eubacteriales bacterium | reverse complement strand
TTCCGGCTACTACGGCTAATTTGGGTCCGGGTTTTGATACTCTGGGCATGGCTTTAAAGCTTTATAATATAGTGGAAATGGAAGAAGTCCCAGGTGGCATTTTTATTGAAGTGGAAGGAGACGGTGCGGAAAAGATCCCCCGTGACCAGAGTAATATTGTCTACCTTGCCGCAGCCAGAGTATTCCATGAGGCAAAATACTCTCCCCGGGGACTGCGCTTAAAACTAATTAACAATATTCCGCTGGCCCGGGGGCTTGGCTCCAGTGCCGCTGCCATTGTTGGCGGCTTGGTGGGGGCTAATATTATTGCCGGCAATCCTTTCAGTGAAAAAGATATTCTGAGTTTTGCGGCGGCTATTGAGGGTCATCCAGATAATGTGGCACCCGCTATGATTGGCGGTATTGTGGTCAGCGCCATGGTAGAGGGAGAAGTAAAATATTGCAAAATAGATCCGCCGGCCGGATTGAAATGTGTAGTGGCCATCCCGGATTTCGCCTTGCCGACTAAATTGGCCCGCGAGGTACTACCCCAGCAGGTTTCGGTACAGGACGCTGTATTCAATATCAGCCGAGTAGCGCTGCTGGTGGCCTCATTTATCAGAGGTGACTTAGGCATGCTTAGTACAGCAATGGAAGACCGGCTGCACCAGCCATACCGGGCTAATTTGGTTCCCGGCATGAAAAAGGTTTTTGCCGCCGCCCGGCTGGCTGGGGCTAAAGGCGTGGCCTTAAGCGGTGCCGGTCCGACGTTGGTCGCCTTTTGTGACCAAAATGCCGGACCGGTGGCCAAGGTTATGAAGGATACCTTTTGGGAAGCAGGCATTCATTCAAAAGTGCTGGAACTGGAACCGAACCCGGTTGGTGCCAGGGCTTTAGAAGTGATGAAATAACCGTGATCTAATAACCAAAACAAGGTAATATGTTTTCCTTGCAAAATGGCTATTTATATTGTATAATGGTTGATGTGTCGGGCTATAGCGCAGTTTGGTAGCGCGCTACCTTGGGGTGGTAGAGGTCGTGAGTTCGAATCTCGCTAGCCCGACCATTTAAGCGTTATCTTCGTAGTATAAACGATTTAACATAAACGCTTGTTTACGACAATGGATACGACAATGGAATATTTTTAAAGATAAAACCCGGTTTATTTGACCGGGTTTTGTTTTATATATATTTATCTGCATCCAATCCTTTTATAGAAATATAATTCTGCACTTCCTGGCTGACTTTATCCCAGATTTCATTAATAACAAAGGCATCATCCAGGTAGCCCAAACCCGGGATGTCATCAGGCAGGAAATCACCGGGCGATATAAAGTAAAGCAATCCGGCAGTGACTATTCTTGCTACTTTTGCCGACACCGGGAAGTTGCGGTCAAATAACATCTGATATAACAGTTCCACTCGTGAGACAAGTTTTATAATAAAGTCCTTTGAAGATGAGATGGTAGCCAGTTTTTTGCGGGTCTCCCAGCGGACGGTACCCTTATCCTTGTTATTTACGGTTTTTATTCGGTTTTCAATCCTGATTTTTAGTATTCGCTTATGTTTCTCGCTAAGAATGTGCGCGTCCTTGCCTCGAATTACCATTTATTCTTACTCCTTTGATAGACGGTATTATTTTTCTTCGCCACCTATGTTGGAGTTTCCTGCCTTTTGCTTAAACTATTGCCTGATATATTGGACGACACTATGGTAAAGAGTATATAATAAAATATGGCAAGTATAAAGGAGTTCGATATGCACTCTCAATATTTAAAAGCTACAAAAGCAAAGTGGATACTGCTAATGGTGCTGTTAGCGGTATTTTGGACGGCTTACGGAAGTCCGATAACTGCGGCGGAAAAAAATGATCAGCGCAAAGCGGTGATTTTCGTTATTGACCGGATCGGGATTGATGATCTGGTCAAGGCCGACATGCCAAATTTCAAGTCCTTGCTGGACAAAAGCGGTATAGGATTAATGAATGTTCGGGGCAAGTCATTTTCGTGGGAAAACCGGGAAAGCGGCTATCTGTCCCTCAATATGGGCATGCGGGCAAGTTATCCGCAAGACAGCGGCAAGGCTGGTAACTTTGGCAGAACGGCACGGGAAAACGGTTTGAAAATTGCTGTACTGGAAAAAACCAATTCCTCCCGTCCCGACCGGCAAACAATATTATTAGCGGCTGATGAAAACGGGAAAGTACCATATACTGTTACTGGCTCCAATAATGAACTTCTGTTGGCTGAATTTGCGCGGATATACGAAATTGCCGATATCCTGGTCATAAATTACGGCGAGTCTTCGGATGTTCTTAACCAGGCCGATAATTTATTAGGCCGGATATTTACTAAAATTGACCAAGATAATACATTACTGTTGCTGTTAACTCCGAATCCATCGCAGGAAATGATCAGCCAAGGCAATTTTAGCCTGACTCCCGTGATTATGACCGGCCCCCGTATCAAAGGCGGTATTGTCAAAGGCGGCATTGTGACTTCCGGCACCACCAAGCGACCGGGTTTAGTAGCTAATGTTGACTTTGTGCCAACGGTTTTCAAGCATTTTGGTATTAACAAAAACACAACATACATAGGTGAGCCCATTAGGGTCAGCAGTCATGATAACGCGCTGACTTATACGATTAATAGCTTGGCACAGTATAAGAACCTAAAAATCAGTCGCTACATCATGCACGGATTTTACGTTGCTGTTACGGTTTTGGCTATGGTTTTTTTGTATATGCCCGTTTTACGCCGGCGGCTTAGAGTTGCTCCGGCGATTATCCGGTTCTTGGCCTGCGGTGTTATAACCTTGCCTATGGTGACATTTATGCTCTCGCCGTTTTTGAATTTCGCCGGCTCCTATTTATTCACCCTGATTATTGTGTTTACGACAAGCATTTTAAGCTGCTTGCTCAGCCGGGCCAAAAAGCTTTTGCCGTTGCTGGGAGGGGCCGGTTTTATAACCGCAATTGTGCTGTTGGCCGGACTTTTTACCGGTGGGGGGCTTTACCTTAATTCGCCATTGGGCTTTTCCGACGTTTTTATGGGCGGCAGATATTATGGAATGAATAATGACACTATGGGAATTTTGCTGGGTGCTACTGTACTGGGTCAATTCCTGATTTTCCATACTCTGCGGTTTTCCCGTGGTTTAGCTATAGTGACGGGATTGATATTTACATTACTGCCGGTGGTTGGTTTGAGTCCGCGTTTTGGGGCAAATGTTGGCGGGACTATTGCCGCCATGGTGGTGGCCACTGTGACTGTTACAGTGCTGGCAGGCAAAAAACCGGTGCATTGGCGGCAGGTCATGTTAATTGTAATTGCAGTTTTTGCGGTGGAAATTGGCATCGCATATCTTGATGCCACCCTTAACCCTGAACGGACCCATGCCGGAAAAGTGTTGACTGAACTGCTAAGCGGAGATTTTGGAGCCAAATTTTTAAAAATTTTATGGTCAAAACTTTCATTGTTTCTTTTAATGCTAATAATACCACCATGGAATCTGATTTTACTGGCTGAGTTTTATCTAATTTATAAAATGTTTCGCCAAGGTGAATTTAGCCGGATGCAGGCAACTCATCCATATTTGGCAAAAGGTTTTACGGTATTGTTTTTCGGCGGTGTGGTGGCATTTCTTTTCAATGATACCGGGGTCATAGCTACTGCCATGATGTTTACATATCTTATTATCCCACTGGGCTTGTTATTGAGTATTCAGAATGAATATATTTAAGTCTCATTACAAAAAATAATCCTTGAGAGTTTTAAGTGGAGGTGTTTGCTTTTTGAAGTCAAGGGTTATTATGAAAATATGTCTGCTGCTCACAGGTATTATGATAATTATAGCGCCGGTCATCGCAACAGCGGCTCCAGCAGAAAGTGGGAAGAATTACATTGTTATTGACAAAAAAACAAAAATGCTTACTGTTTATGTAAACAACAAACAATACAAGTCATATCATGTAGCTATCGGTAAAGAAGAATCGCCAACACCGGTGGGAGATTGGATTATTAAACGCAAGGCCCGTCACTGGGGAACAGGATTTGGTACCAGATGGATGGGCTTGAACGTGCCATGGGGGTTGTATGGCATCCACGGCACGAATAAGCCCTGGTCCATTGGTTCGGCGGCAAGTCATGGGTGTATTCGGATGCTTAACCGGGATGTTGAAGAACTATACGATTTGGTAGCTGAAGGCAGCAGAGTTAGCATTAAAGGCATGATTTATCCGCCTTTCTATGAAGAAAGGCGAACCCTGCACAGTGGTCACCGGGGTTCAGATGTTATGCTGCTGCAGATGAAATTAAAAGAACAGGGATATTTTCAGGCCGAAATAGATGGTTTCTTTGGTAAAGCTACCGAAAAAGCCCTCAAACAGTTTCAAAAAGAGCATTATTTTGAAGTGACGGGTCAGGTGGATGCAGATATATATGCTGCTGTAGGCTTGTAAAGCCGGTTGGGATAAAACGACCGGCTTTAACAGTTTTGCAGGTCAGCAGAGATATTTGTCGAATATAGTGCAAAAACAAGATGTGAGGATAAATGGTAATATTTATGTCTCTGAGGGGAAACCGGTGAATTCATGAAAAATATTAATGTTTTACACATTGTCAGACCTGCTGCGGGCGGCATGAAACAACACCTGTTGGATTTGACCGGTGGATTATCGGCGACCGATTTTATGGTAGAGGTGGCTGGTCCGGGTGCGGCTAATTTTGGTATGGTGCGGGAAATTGAAGCCCAAGGGATCAAATACCACCAGGTGGAAATCGTCGGTCCTATTCAGCCTGAAAAAGATCTGAAATGTATTTTTGAACTATATAGATTAATTAAAAAAACCGGTTTTGACATTGTGCATTGTCATGGTTCCAAAGCGGGGTTGGTAGGCCGGATTGCGGCCTGGCTGGCCGGTGTGCCGGTAATCATTGCCACCGTACATAACTTTGTGGTTTATGACGAGGTGCCATTGCTGAAACGATTGTTTTTTACCCGGGGGGAAAGAGTGCTGGGTCGGAGGACTTCGGGTATCATAACCGTGTCCCGGGCGCTAAGGGATGAAATGGAGGAGAAATTTGGGATTCCCCCCAATAAAGTCGTGGCCATATATAACGGCATTGATTTGGCCAGGTTCCGGACAGAGCCGGATCTCACACTGTTACGCAAGAATTACGGTATTGGACCGGATGTGCCGGTAGTGGGAACTGTAGCCCGCATGGCACCCCAGAAAGGTCTTGCTGTATTTATTGAAGCTATTGATGTGTTGGTAAATGAAGCCTGTGCCGGATTATTTATGATTGTTGGTGACGGGCCTCTGCGGGCTGAACTCGAAGACCGGGTGCAGCGGGCCGGCTTAGCCGGTCGGGTTGTTTTCACCGGTTACCAACCTGACATTACCCCTTTTTTGAAATTGTTTGATATTTTTGTGGTTCCCTCTATATCGGAAGGTTTATCAATTACGACTATTGAAGCCATGGCTGCCGGTAAGCCGGTAATTGCTTCCGCTGTGGGCGGACTCCCGGAACTGGTTAAGCCGGAACAAAACGGGATGCTGGTGCCGCCCCGTGATGCCGGGGCATTGGCAAGCGCCATAAAAATACTGCTGGCGCAGCCTGAGCTGAGGGGAAAAATGGGCCAGGCCGGGAATGAAATGACCGTCTCTGAATTCTCAAAGGATACCATGATTGCAAAAACAGTGGATTTTTACCGGTATTGTCTAAAGGATACCGGAAGGAGAGAGTATTTTGAAATTTAAAAGAGCTACAATTATTTGCCTTTGTCTGTGTTTTCTCCTGATTTTTTCGGGGGCAGCAGTGGCTGCTGCAGGTCCGAACGGTACATCGCCAGGGACGGTAGTATTGGTGGTGATTGACCGGGTTACGGTGGAAGACCTGGTTAATAATGAATTACCAAATATTAAAAAGATTTCCGCAGCAGGTGCAATTGGCTTAATGACCACTAATCCTGCCGCCGGTGTTGCGCGCACACCGGAAAATACATATACAACAATTGGTGCCGGTTTTAAATTAAAGGGTGGTTTTTTGGGCGGGTTAGCTTATAACGAGTCGGAACCTTATGAAGCGGGGACGGCCGGCGATGCATATTTCCGTCGAACCGGGCGGCGGCCGGCACCTGGGTCTGTTGTCCACTTAGGGATTGTGGACATTTTAAAATCCAATAGTGATTTAAAGTATAATTATACGATTGGGTCCATTGGCGAGGCTTTGCACCGGCACGGCAAAAAAACTGCTGTTATCGGCAATACGGATGTAGATAAAGAGGTTAACCGACACGTAGTGAATATTGCTATGGACAGTCTGGGGCTGGTGGATTTTGGTGATGTTGGAAGCGGCACCATGGTTAAAGCCCCTGATCGTATTGCCGGCAGAAAACCTGATTATCCACGCTGGCTTCATATGTTAAGGGAAATGCGTAGCAAAGCGGCACTGATAGTAATTGAAACCGCTGAGACTTCCATGCTGGATAAGATGACCGACATTTCTTTGACGAGGGTTGTGCAACAGGAAAGAAAAAAAATCCTCCACGAACTGGACGGATTTATTGGCAGCGTAGCCGAACAATTGGATTGGCAGCATGACCTGCTGATGATTATAGTACCGGAGCCGACTTTTGCCGCTATGGCCGAGGAAAACTATCTGACCCCTGTTATTGTCGCCGGTAAAGGCATTGCGCCGGGTTTGTTGTGGTCCGGGACTATTAAGAGAAACGGCCTGGTGGCGAATACCGATATTGCTCCCACGGTAGCCGGTTTTTTTGGCATTAGTAACGTACTAAAGGGGGAGGAAGGCCTGTTATTTAATGGGCAGGCGATAGAAAGTCGGCCTGGCCGGGCGGATTTTAAAATGCTGTCAGACAGCAACAAGAGGATTGTATACACTAATTCACTAAGATATCCTTTGGTAAAGGGATATATCAATACAGTATTGGTTATTCTGATGGTGGTCATAATTGGACTGCTTTTACGTCAGGGCTTTGTCCGCCGATTAAAACCGGCGCTTATGGCACTGACGGCCGTACCGCTGGCTTTGTTGCTGCAAAGCATTATATTGCCGCAACCGCAGCTAGTTTCCGGAATCATTGCAGCTTTGGGTCTGACACTGTTAATTTCCCTGTTTGGATATATCCTCGGCAGAAAAAACGAGCTGGGACCGTTTGTTGTGATTGCATTGTTTACTGCAATTACGATTATAATAGACCTTTTTATTGGGGCCCCGCTGAACAAAACGTCACCGTTAAGTTATGACCCGATGACCGGTGCCCGCTTTTACGGACTGGGTAATGAATATATGGGTGTCTTGCTGGGAACACTCATTGCCGGTCTGACCGGCCTTGTCTCAGTATGTAAATTAAATGATGCGATAGCCAGATTGATTATAGGCGGTGTATTTTTACTGGGCATATATGTTATTGTCGCTCCCGAACTGGGGACCAATGTAGGCGGCGGAATAGCTGCGGTGGCCGGTTTTGGGGGCGTTATGCTGGTGTTGGCCGGATATACCATTAATCGCAATTCTTTACTGACGCTTGCTTTAGGTATCGGGCTGATGCTGGGATTATTTTTAGTATACGATATGAACAGAAGCCAGACCGCACAGACCCACATTGGCCGCACCGTTAGTTTGATCCGGGAAACCGGAGCCGGAGAAATACTAAATATTATTACCAGAAAAGCAGCTATGAACTGGAAACTCATCAAGCGTACCACCTGGAGTTGGACCTTTTTGACCGGCCTGGCCGGATTCATAATATTTAACACGCTGAGGCCGGTCAACGGCCGCAAGATAAAAGCCGATTACCCGTATTTTCACGGCGGCATGACCGGTATGATAATCGGTGCTCTGGCGGCTTTATTGTTCAATGACTCCGGGGTAGTAGCGGCCGCTACGATGATCAGCTTTGGCGCTGCACCTTATTTAACATTAATCATTAACAGAGAAGAGGTGTTATGATGAATAAACCGGACTATATGGTGATAGGCACAGCTGCTCAGGGAATGATTCGCGCCATTGCTGCCCGTACTCCAAACCTGGTGGAAGAAAGCCGGCTAAGACATGGTACTTTTCCTACCGCCACCGCTGCTCTGGGGCGGGTACTGACTGCCGGGGGTTTGCTCTCTGCGAATCTGAAGGGTGAAGATCTACTTACTTTGCGTATAATCGGAGATGGCCCGTTGGGTGCCATTGTATGCAGCGTTGATGCCGGCAGATACTTGCGTGGTTATGTGCAAAACCCTGATGTACATCTGCCTAGTAAGGGTAACAAACTGGATGTGGGTGGGGCGGTGGGTAAAAAGGGATTTATTTATATCTCCCGGGACCTGGGGCTGAAAGAGCCGTATACAGGCAGCAGCCCGCTGGTTACAGGTGAAATCGGCGAGGATCTGGCCTTGTATTTTGCTAATTCAGAACAAATACCGACGGTTGTTTCACTGGGGGTCTTGGTGGAACCGGATGGTTCGGTACAGTCCGCCGGCGGTTTTTTTATCCAACTGATGCCCGGAGCAGACGAGGAAACCACTGACAGACTGGAAGAAATGCTAAAGTTTGTTTTACCTGTCAGTAACATGATTGCTGCCGGCCACTCTCCCGAAGAAATCCTCGCGGACTTGTTAGGCCCGCTGCAGTTCAATTTGCTGGAGACCAGGCCGCTGGCCTTCCGGTGCCGGTGCTCAAAAGAAATGCTGGAACCAATTATTATCAGTCTTGGCGCTGGTGAGATAAAAAGCATGATCGATGAGCTGGGGGTGGCAGAAATCAAATGTCACTTTTGCTCCGAAGTACATCATTTTGAAAGAAATGAACTGGAAAAACTGCTGACGGAAGCACAAACGCCAAAAGCTGAATAAAATAAAAAAAGGATTTGATAACCAAATCCTTTTAGATAGCTCTTTGTACTTTGCCGGACCGGAGACATCTGGTGCACACATTAATTTTCTTCGGTGCCCCGTTGACCACGGCTTTTACTTTTTGTATGTTAGGCGACCAGGTTCTCTTGGTGCGAATGTGGGAGTGGGAAAGCTGGATACCAGTGCTGATCCCTTTGCCGCAAATTTCGCATTTTGCCATGGAGTTCACCTCCTTTAGGATTTCATAGCTTTTCTATTATATCAAATAACAGGGTGGTTGACAAGAATAGTTTTCGGTGAACTTTTTTCCGCTGCAATTGGCAGGAATTCGTCTGGTAAATGTAGAATTGGTTTAATAAAAGCCGTGAGGAGGTGGGGTTCATTGTTTAACAAAGACATGTCCATTTTAGAAGCGTTACAAGCCCACCCAAAAGTCAGGGAGGTTTTTAAAAAGCACGGCATGGCCTGTTTGACTTGTATGGGTGCCGTTCAGGAGTCAATAGAGGCCGGTGCCAGGATGCACGGAATTGACTTGGACACATTATTGGCTGAATTGGATGATCTGCAGAAAGAGCAAATTAGTATTGTAAGATGAGGAATTATCCTCATCTTTTTTAGGATTTTGACCGGAAGGAGAGGTTACCGTGGGTATGGTTAATATTTCTGAAGAAGTGATTGCCACCATTGCCGGGGCTGCGGCTATTGAATGTTACGGTCTAGTGGGCATGGCCGGACGTAAACTGAAGGACGGTCTCGGTCATTTACTGGGCAAGGAAGACCTGACCAAAGGTGTAGAAGTTGTCTTTGAGGATGAGTATGTAGTTATAGACCTGTATGTAATTGTAAGCTATGGTATTAATATTGCAGAAGTGGCCAGAAATATTGTGGATAAGGTGAAATACCAGGTAGAAAAGCAAACCGGTTTGCAAGTAAAATCAGTTAACATAAATGTCCAGGGAGTCCGGGTAATCAGCATTTAACCGGTATTAAGGGGGATAAACAGTATTGGACGGGGAAAAGTATGCCCGGATGATCCTAAGGGCGGCAGAAACGTTAGCAGAATCGAAACTAAAAATAGATGCCCTGAATGTGTTCCCTGTACCTGACGGTGATACCGGTACCAACATGTACCTTACTATGGCTTCAGCGGCCAAGGAAGTGGAGAGTATCATGCCGGCAAAGCTCGGTGCTGTAGCCGAGGCAGCTGCCAGGGGTGCACTGATGGGTGCCCGGGGTAATTCCGGAGTTATTCTTTCGCAGTTGCTAAGGGGCATAGCCAAAGTACTAAAGGATAAGCAACAGGCCAATTCTATTATTTTGGCCGATGCTTTGCATAATGGTACAGAAGTTGCTTACCGGGCTGTTATGAAACCGGTGGAAGGGACTATTCTCACCGTCGCCAGAGGGGCTTCCCAGGCAGCCAAGAACGCCGCCAAAAAAAAGGTAGCCCCAAATGGCGTACTTGCCGCCGCCTTGGCCGGTGGCAGGGCAGCATTGGCGGAAACGCCCAAAATGCTCCCGATACTGGCTCAATCCGGGGTGGTAGATGCCGGTGGCAAAGGTTGGGAAGTAATTTTGAGCGGTTTTTTGGCCGGTGCCAATGATGCCAAGACGATTTTGACGGACTGTAATTTGCCGGCTGAACTTGCCCGACCATTATCTCCGGCACCTGAAAGTGTCGAAATTGCATATCGATATTGTACCGAACTGTTAATCAAAGGACAGAGCTTGCAAACCGATTTAATACGGAACCGGTTAAATGACCTCGGTGACAGTCTGCTGGTGGTGGGTACGGATGAAACCGTCAAGGTGCATTTGCACACCAACCAACCGGGGCAGGCTTTGGAGATTTGCCTGGAATTCGGGGAAATTTACCAGATTAAGGTGGATAATATGGCCCTGCAGCATCGTCAGGTTGTTCCGGAAGGCGGGCAAAAACCAGTTGGGATGGTTGTGGTAGCGTCCGGCAGTGGACTGGAGGAAGTTTTTTTTAGTCTGGGCGCAGATGAAGTGATTTCCGGTGGGCAGACCATGAATCCCAGTGCCGAAGAAATTGCCCGCGCCATAGCAAAAGTGCCGGCAGAGCATGTGATTATCCTGCCTAACAATAGCAATATCATTTTAACTGCTCAACTGGTCCGCAAGCTAACCCCCAAAAATGTTGAGGTTATACCGACCCGCAGCATTCAGCAGGGTATAGCTGCAATGCTGGCTTTTACACCGGAAAAGGAGCCGGCAGAATGTGTGCGGTTGATGCAGGAAACTATAAAACATATTATTTCAGGTGAAGTTACCTTTGCTGTGCGGGATACTTTCTTTAACGACAAGTCAATCAATAAGGGAGATATTTTGGGGATTATTGACGATGAAATTAAAGTAGCCGGCCAGGACATAAATGCGGTCACATTGGAATCAATTATTTCCGTGCTGGATGACAGCAAAGAAATATTGTCTGTTTTTTACGGAGCGGATATTACCGCAGACCAGGCGAATGCCTTAATGACTGCAATTGTCGATAAGTGGCCGCAGCTAGAAACAGAAATGCATTATGGCGGTCAACCGTTATATTATTACCTGTTTTCAGTTGAATAAAAAAGCTTGATATTTTGAAAAGGGAGATTTAATATGGGAACCGTGCGCATAGTTACCGACAGTACTGCAGATTTACCGGCAGAACTGGTGGAAAAATACGGTATTATTGTAGTACCTTTGAAAGTGGTGTTTGGCCAGGAGATTTACCGGGATGGAGTTGACCTGGATGCATCTACATTTTATCACCGCCTTCGGAATTCAGCGGCTTTACCCACTACATCCCAGCCGGCACCGGGTGAGTTTGTAGCTTTATATGAGCGCCTGACCCAAAAAGGGGACAGTGTTATTTCAATTCATATTACATCAGCGTTAAGCGGCACATTTCATTCGGCTCAATTAGCCAAAACCATGGTTGATTCCAAGGATGTTTTTGTTATTGACTCTAGGTCATGCAGTATGGGTTTGGGTCTAATTGTGCTAGCCGCCGCCAGGTCTGCCCGGGAAGGCCGGACGCGTAAGGAAATCCTGAGCCAGGTGAGTGAATTAATTGACAGAGTTAAAGTTTTATTTGTTGTAGATACATTGGAATTCCTGGCGCGGGGCGGTCGTATCGGTAAAGCCGGATCACTGTTAGGTGCACTGCTGAACATTAAACCGATTTTAGGGCTTGCAGATGGAATGGTTGTACCATTGGAAAAGGTCCGGGGCAAAGCCAGAGCAACTGAACGGATGGTGGAACTGGCCGCCGGCGGTTTTGATCCCGGCAGGCGGCTGGTATGCGCCATAGTACACAGTGATGACTATACTTCCATGCTGAAGGTGCAGGAACGGGTTAAGTCAATGTTGAATTGTTCAGAAATAATTATCAGCGAACTGGGATCTGTAGTAGGTACCCACGTTGGTCCGGGTGTAGTGGGAATTATAGTTTATCCGGCCTGACAGAGAGGTTGGGGAGTGGACGGAACAAAATGACAACGGACTTGCGTTATATAAAAAACATTGGTCCAAAGCGGGTAAAACTTCTGGAAAAGTTAGGTATTTTTAGCTTGGCGGATTTATTGTATTATTTTCCCCGGCGCTATGAAGACCGGAGTAATCTGAAAAAGTTTCATCAGTTGCAGGACGGTGATACGGAAACAATTCAGGGGACTGTACTAGCCTGTCAGGAAGTGCGTCCCCGGCGAGGTTTGAATATTTTAAAAGTCGCTTTACATGACGGAGTATCAGTAGGTTATGCTGTCTGGTTTAATCAATTATTTTTGAAGAAACAGTTTAACCAGGGTAAAGAGCTGATTATATCCGGCCGGGTGGAAAAAAAATACGGCGGGATTCAAATCTCTGTCAGTGACTATGAAGTAATAGATACTGAAGACCCGGTTCATACCGGGCGGATTGTACCGGTGTATCCTACCACCGAAGGATTGCCACAACGGACGTTCAGAAATATAATGAAAAATGTTGTTGATGAACATGCCGGCTTGTTACAAGAGTTTATGCCTCGGTACCTGCGGCAAAAATACGGCTGGCTGCCCCTGACCGAGGCAGTATCGCAGATTCATTTTCCGGCTAGTCCGGATGATTTAATCCAGGCCAGGAAAAGGCTGGTTTTTGAAGAATTATTTTTATTGCAGTTAGGTTTGGCGATTTTGAAGGCAGGCAGTCACAAAAATGTGCAGGGTATTCGGCACAAACCTGATGGTCCTTTATATCAGGCATTTTTGGACAGACTGCCTTTTGCTTTAACTACGGCTCAGCAAAAGGTGCTAAGCGAAATCATTACGGATATGGAAAAGGAAAACCCCATGAACCGGCTGGTGCAGGGGGATGTGGGCTCCGGTAAGACTGTTGTGGCTGCTGCTGCATTGGTTAAAACCGTAGCCAGCGGCTGCCAGGGAGTATTGATGGCACCTACGGAAATTTTGGCTGAACAACATTTTGAGGGTCTTTGTGAGCTACTGGAACCACTTGAAATTAAGGTTGGATTACTCACCGGCAGCCTGACAAAAAAAGAAAAAACAGCAATGCTTGAGAGTATTCGCAAAGGTGCAATTGATGTATTGGTAGGTACTCATGCATTGATTCAGGAGGAAGTTTGTTTCAATCGCCTGGGCTTGGCGGTAACGGATGAACAACACCGTTTCGGGGTACGGCAAAGGGCCAGACTTCAGGAAAAAGGGACGAATCCTGATGTACTGGTGATGACAGCTACACCTATTCCGCGTACACTGGCCTTAACCCTTTATGGGGACTTGGATATATCGGTGATAAATGAACTTCCTCCCGGCCGCCGGCCTGTAAAAACTTACTGGCGCACTGAAAAATCGCTGCCAAAGGTTTATGCTTTTATCAGCCAGCAAGTTGCTGCGGGGAGACAGGCTTACGTGGTTTGTCCGCTGGTAGAGGAATCGGAGAAAATAGATGTGGGTGCGGCAGTAGAAATGGCGGATCGGTTAACTGAAGTGTTTCCTGATTATAATATCGGTCTTGTGCACGGCCGCTTGAAGAAATCCCAAAAAGAAGCTGTCATGCAGCGTTTCCGCACCGGTGAAGTACAAGTGCTGGTAGCGACGACCGTGATTGAAGTAGGAGTGAATATACCCAATGCCAACATAATGCTTATTAATGATGCCGAACGGTTTGGCCTGGCCCAATTGCATCAGCTCAGGGGCAGGGTGGGACGCGGAGAACACCAGTCATTTTGTATAATGGTGGCTAATCCCAAAACGGATGAGGGGAAGGCCCGGATGAAAATCATGGAGCAGACGACCGATGGATTCATCCTGGCCGAAGAAGATCTTCAGCTGCGCGGACCGGGCGAATTCTTTGGCACCCGGCAATCCGGGCTGCCGGAATTAAAAATAGCGGATATTTTACGGGACACGGAAGTTCTGGAGCTTTCCCGCCGGGAAGCCTTTGCTTTGATTGCTGCCGACCCCGGACTACTGCAACCGGATAATGTTCTTTTAAAAGAAAAGATTGCGGAAAAGTTTAATGTCTTTTCTCATCATACAATTTGTTGAGTATGGATAAAATATCATCGTAGCTACCAGTTGCAGTACCAGCCCCATTAGCCTGCACAAGTTCAACAGATAAAAGAGGCCATCAAATGATAGACAGTATTTTTCGCACCTTATTCATTTACATGACACTGTTAATTGTAATGCGAGTAATGGGCAAAAGGGAAGTGGGCCAACTGTCCCCCTTTGACTTGGTAGTAGCCATTGTGATAGCCGAACTTGCCGCTCTGCCAATGACTGAGAAGCATATTACACTGCTGCAGGGCCTTATACCGATAATAACATTAATGGTGGCTGAGGTTGTGCTGTCCTGGATTTGTTTGAAAAGCATTGTCGCCCGGAAACTGATTTCCGGCAAACCTTCTATCATTATTACCAATGGAATAATTGACGAAGCGCAGATGCGCAGGTCCAGGTACAACGTTCATGATTTATTGACCCAATTAAGAGATAAAGGGATTGCTAATATAGCTGATGTGGAATTTGCCATACTTGAAACTTCGGGCCGCTTGAGTGTTGTGCCGAAGTCCCAAAAACGGCAGTTGACCCCGGAAGATATGCATATATGTACTTTGTATGAAGGACTTTCCGTGCCATTGATTATTGACGGCCGTATTTTACCCGATAATCTTAAAAAAACCGGGCTGTCGGAGCACTGGTTAACATTTGAATTGAAGCAGAGAGATATTACTTCGGCACAGGAGGTATTATTTGCCAGCCTGGATACAAAAGGCTGGTTATATGTAAGTAAAAAAGGCGAAATTGAAATTAGTCCGGCTAAAGTTGAGGGATAACACTTTAGCCGGAATTTTTTTATATAATGTGTTCATTATTTTTTTCGTCCATACTGGTTGCGGTCCCATTGATATCATATAATGGGATCTCAGTATAAGAAGTATGCACCAGTTGCTTGGACTTGTCGCTTAACGGACTGCCCAGAAATTCGTCGTACAGCTTTTTGACAAACGGGTTTTCATGGGCTTTGCGGTGTTCTTTTAACCGGTCTTGTTTAAAGAGGGCATCCGCACGTTTATAACGCTGTTTCATTTGCTGGTCCCATTGATCAAGGCCGCTGTAAATTGGTTGTCCGCCTCCGCCGATACAGCCGCCGGGACAGGCCATGACCTCAATAAAATCATATTGTTCTGTACCGGCTTTAATCCGGTCAATTAATTTCCTGGCTTCACCGGTGGTTCTTACGGTGGCGCATCTGATTGTACGGTCACCAATATTGATTTCCGCCGCTTTGATTTTTTCAAAGGTGCGGATTTCTTTAAATTCAACATTATCCAGGGTTTCCCCGGTTACTTTCTCGTAAACTGTGCGCAAAACGCCTTCGGCCACACCGCCGCCCGAGCCAAAAACAATCCCGGCCCCGCTAGCATAGCCCATAGGCTCATCAAAATCCTCATCCGGCATATCGTTTAAATCAATACCTGCTGTCCTGATCATTTGTGACAGTTCCCGGGTAGTTAATACCACATCAACATCCTGTACACCACTGTCATGGGTACCTGTACCCCTTTGCCTTTCCCATTTTTTAGCTACACAGGGCATCACTGAAACGCTAAAAATATTATTCGGGTCAATACCCGCTAATTGAGCGTAATATGTTTTTACCAGTGCCCCGAACACCTGCTGTGGTGGCTTTACTGATGAAATATGAGGAATAAGCTCAGGATAGAATAACAGGCAAAATCTCAGCCAGCCCGGACAACAGGAGGTAAACTGGGGCAAAGGGCCGTCGTGCTCCAGTCTGTGGATCAGTTCAGCGCCTTCCTCAAGACATACTATATCGGCACCGAAACAGTCATCAAAAACCTTATCAAATCCCAGCCGGCGGATTGCCGAAACCATTTTACCGGTTACCAGGGTGCCGATAGGCATACCGAATTCTTCGCCCAGGGTACCTCTTACGGACGGTGCGGTCTGAATTACCACATGTTTTTTGGGGTCACTAAGCGCTTTCCAGACTGTTTCCAGATCCTCTTTTTCATGGATCGCTGCTGTTGGGCATAACTGCAGACATTGGCCACAATAGATACACGGGGTTTCGGCCAAACTCTTTTTAAAGGCCGGAGATGCAACGGCATCAAATCCCCGTTCTGCAATTTGGTATATACCGATCTCCTGGACATCTTTACAAACTCTGACACAACGGCGGCAAACCACGCATTTGGCGGGTTCCCTTACCATGGCGGGTGACTGGTCATCAATGGGGTAACGTTTTGATTCACCATGCACCATCAGATGACGGACGTGGTATCTTTCGGCTAACTGCTGCAGTTCGCAGCGCTGGTTGCGTACACAGGTCAGGCATTCAAAGGGATGGTTTGACAAATAAAGCTCCAGCACCATTTTACGGGCTTTAATTACCCGGGGGGAATGTGTATACACGTTCATACCCTGGGCTATCGGATATACACAGGCTGGCTGCAGGGTTCTGGTGCCGGTTACTTCCACCAGGCAGACCCGGCAGGCTCCGATTTCGTTTAATTCTTTTAGATAACAAAGAGTAGGGATATAAATACCTTGCTGCCGGGCAGCTTCTAAAATACTTGTACCAGGTTCAGCCTGGATTTTTTGTCCGTCTATGGTGAGCTTTATCAAGGGGTTTCAGCTCCTTTAGAAAATCATTGTTGTTTAGTAAGCAGTAAGCCCAGACAGGCCTTTTATTGTAGTATGTCCAGCATTTTTCATTAAAATAATCATCGATAAAAAATCCTGTTATTAACTTGGAAAGGCACGGGGTATTGAGAAAACATTTCTAGTATAATGGTGTTTGCCGAAACTAATACTAGAAGTAGTAAACTAAAAGGAGGTGAAACTTAATGGGTACTGGACAAAAGCGTAATCAACTAGTTGTTCCCGAAGCTCAAAAGGCTATGTATCAGTTCAAGTATGAAATTGCCAATCAGGTAGGGGTTACCAACCAGATTCAAGGCGGTTACTGGGGTAACATCTCTTCGAGAGACTGTGGTGCCGTTGGTGGTAACATGGTAAAGAGAATGATTGAGGCCTACGAGCAATCCCTTGCCGGCAAAGCCTAATGATACCTTATGACCCCGATATGAATTGCAGAAAGGGGGGAATAATTCAATGGGAACCGGACAAAAAAGGAACCAATTAGTTGTCCCTGAAGCTCAAAAAGCCATGTATCAGTTTAAGTATGAAATGGCTAATGAAGTTGGCGTTACCAGTCAAATTCAGGGTGGTTACTGGGGTAACATCTCTTCTAGGGACTGTGGTGCCGTTGGCGGCCACATGGTTCGGCGGATGATTCAGGCTTATGAACAATCCTTAGCCGGTGGTGCCGGCACCACTACTCCCTAGATTTAAGATATATCCTGAACAAGCGGACTATCGGGTCCGCTTGTTCAATTTGTAAACTTAATGCAGATAAGTTTCAAATTCTTCCGGGTCGATGTCCGGATGTAATGCCTGAGATACACCGTTGGCAACAATTTTCCCGATGTTGTTGATCAAGTCATCAATCTCCTTTGGTGTTACCATCAAGTTAGCGGAATATGGTTTTAAAACATCCTGAATTATTTCTTGCATGGTTATTGGGTTAAAACCGGATACCGTATTTTGAGTTACCGGATTCGCGGTCATTTGATGCAAAAATTTATCCAGTGTTTCTTGGGCAATAGTAGCCGCATTAACCACTGTAGGTACACCTATAGCTATCACCGGTACCCCCATGCTTTCATGATTAATACCCTGGCGTTTGTTGCCTACACCCGAACCCGGACTAATACCGGTATCAGCCAATTGAATGGAGGCGGCAATACGTTCCACACTTTGAGCTGCTAAGGCATCAATAGCAATAACCAGATTAGGCTTGGTTTTTTCGACCACGCCTTTTATTATTTCTGCGGTTTCAATACCGGTGATACCCAACACGCCAGGCGCCAGTGCACTGACGGGGCGTAACCCTGCCGTAATTTCGGGGGGGGCATATTGATGTAGATGCCGGGTCACCAAACTATAGTGCACAACCCGCGGACCCAGGGCATCAGGAGTGGCATTCCAGTTGCCCAGCCCGATTATCAGGACATTATCTTTTGGTTCAAGTTTCAGCATAGTACCTAAATGCTTGGCCAGAGTCCTGGCAATTTCCTTATGAGCTACTTTATCAGGTTCGCGGATTACCGGGGCATCAATCGTTATATATGTACCCCGGGGCTTGCCCATAATTTGCTCGGCCGATGAGTCCTGCACTTTAATAATGGTGACTTCCGCATATTCGGTTTGCTCCCGGTCCATTTTAACGCCGGCTATTTCCTGACCAGTGTCCCCACGTACTATATCATGGGCTTCTATGGCCATATCGATGTTAACACCCAGCAATCTGAAGATTTCCGCTTTATACAAGTATCATTCACCTCTCATTTAATAAATAAATACATGAAATAAATTATCCATTTAACAATATTTTATACTTTTAAAGCATGTCCAATAAAATCCATATTCAATCGACAAAAAGTGAACATAAACTTTTGTTTTAATTAACAAGGATTTAATATAACGTAAGTTAGATTTTACAAATTACCGTTATTATTAATATGCCTTTGTAAATTCATACGGGAGGTGAAGCAGTTCTGGTGGTATTCTTAAAGGGAAAAAAATGATGGCATGAAAAAAGCAAAATAAAATTAAGGAGTGAATGTTTTGAAAAAGATTAGCTGGCTTATCATTGCTTCTATGTTATTTACAGTTTTTGGCTTTGGTCTTGTTAATGTCGGTCCGGTTGAAGCTGCCGGTATAAAGGTTGTTGTTAATGATACGAATTTAAAAATGACTGTTGCCCCACAGATTGAAAATGGCCGCACGCTGGTACCAATCAGAGAAATTTTTGAGGCTCTTGGTGCCAAATTGGATTGGCAAGGTCAAACCAAGACTATTACCGCCAGTAAGAAAAACATTACTGTAAAACTGGTAGTCGGAGAAAAAACAGCCTTAGTAAACGGCAATTCAGTAACACTCGATGTTCCGGCTAAGATTAAAAACGGTAAGACCCTGGTTCCCCTTCGTTTCATCGGTGAAGCTTTTAATTGTAACGTTAAATGGGATGCTGCATCCAAAACCGTGACTGTCGACCAGTTTGCCGGACATTCTGGTGAACTGAAAATCAGTGGTTCTACTTCCGTTCAACCATTGGCTCAGGAACTGGCCGATGCCTTCAAGAAAAAAAATCCTGATGTTCAAATTACCGTCACCGGCGGTGGTTCCAGTGTAGGCATCAAAGACGCAACGGAAGGCAAGGTTAATATCGGTAACTCTTCCCGTTTTCTGAAACCCGAAGAAGCTGAAAAGCTGAAAGCATACATTATTGCCAATGACGGCATTGCTGTGGTTGTAAACCCTGATAACCCTATTAAAAACCTTACCACCGAACAGGTAAAAAAGGTTTTCAAAGGGGAAATCACCAGTTGGAAAGAACTTGGCGGCACCGATGCACCTATAATCCTGAATGTGCGTGATGCGGCTTCCGGTACCGGTGAATACTTTATTGAACATTTCCTGGGTAAAGGTGGCAAAGTCGCCGTAACTGCCAAGACCCATGCTTCCAATGGGCTGGTTCGCCAGGCTGTTGCCTCCAATAAAAACGCCATCGGGTATATCTCTTTAGGTTATATTGATAAAACCGTAAATGCACCTACACTTGACGGTGTTGTACCTAGTTTTGCAAACGCAAAAAATGATACATACAAAGTTGTCAGACCGTTCCTTATGGCTACCAAAGGTGAGGCTGATGGCCTGGCCAAAACCTTTGTAGAATATATTCAGAGTCCTGCCGGTCAGAAGATAGTGGCAAATGAATATATCCCGGTTGAAACAGATTAATTATAATTAATCCAGTGACTGGAATGCAATTGCCGCCAGTCAGCAGTTACACTGGCGGCGGCATTCCTTTTTTTAATATTTGTGAGGGGTGGTTTAATGAACCAGATGGATTCCATCCGACCCGAAGTACAGGCACTGGATTTAACTGTACAGGGACGGAAGCAGCATCAAAAAATTCGCTATTGGTCAGAAAAGCTCGCGGAAAATTCCCTCCTTATTGCCACAATTTTAAGTAGCGTACTTATATTAGTTATATTCATGTTCGTGACCCAAAAAGCGTTACCTGTACTTCAGCAAAATGGTTTATCATTCATTAGCGGAAAAGGCTGGGACGAGGATTTCACTGCCGCTTGGCTGGCAGGCAACACTACTCCCAGTTGGAAATTTGGGGCTCTGCCAATTATTGCAGGGACTTTTCTTACCACTTTTGGTGCACTTTTTATTGCTGTGCCACTGGGGCTTGGCTGTGCTATCTTTCTGGTTGAACTGGCGCCGTTATGGCTCAGGAAGCCAATGGAATCAACAGTACGTCTGCTGGCTTCGATACCATCGGTAATATATGGTCTTATTGGTCTTTTGGTAATCGTTCCCTTTATTCGTCAAACCTTTGTTTCTGATCAGTTGGCTTTAAAATATATTCAGCAGTTTGCTATGGACGGCACCGGTCTGTTGGTAGGCATAATAGTCCTGGCAATTATGATTATGCCAATATTCATTGCTTTGGCTGCTGATGCCCTGCGGGCAGTACCTAATTCTTTTAAAGAAGGGGCACTGGCCCTGGGTGTTACGCCCTGGCGTGTAATCATAAAAATAATGCTGCCAGTTGCCCGGCCGGGGATTGTTGCCGGTGCAATTTTGGCCGCCGGCAGAGCAGTCGGGGAAGCCATTGCTTTATCCATGGTTAGCGGCAGTGTGGCCTTTCTACCGGATATCAGGCATGGTCTGGTATTTTTCCTGGAACCTTTACGTACCATGGCGTCAACAATTGTAGATAACGGTGAAGGCATGAGTGTCATTTCTACAGAGTCGGCGCTTTTTACACTGGGGACACTTTTATTGCTTAGCAGTATGCTATTGAGTATTTCGGCCAAACTTGTTGCCCGTAGTGTCTCGAAAGGGGGTTCGTCTGATGCTGCAGTCTAAAGGAAGAATTACGCCGGGCCCGGCATTTTGTTGGCTGGCCGGAATTTTAGCGATTATTATATGCTTGGCAATAGTTGTTTATTTGTTTGCAAATGGGTTGCAAGCCATTAATCCGGCATTTTTATTCGAGGATCCGGCCCCCAGTATGGACCAGAATCAAAGCGGCGGAATCCGGACCCCAATTGTTGGTACAATTATGCTTATTGTCATTGGGATTATTGTGGCCTTGCCATGGGCCGTGGCAACGGCCATATATCTGGCTGAATACGCACCAAATACCCGCATGATTGCCTTACTACGCTCCGGAATTGAAGTGTTAGCCGGTGTACCGACAATAATTTATGCAATATTTGGCTTGGCTATTTTTACGCTCCCCGGTATGGGTTTTTTGAGTACGTATGCCGAAGGGGTTGAAAATGCCAAGGCCTTTGGCCGGTCATTTTTTGTTGCCGGCATAACCATGGCTATTATGGTGCTGCCATTTATTATTAAATCTGCGGAAGAAGCTATCAAAGCCGTACCCAATTCTTACCGGGAAGCGGCCATGTCTCTCGGTGCCAGCAAATGGCGGACAATCCTCCGGGTAGTATTGCCGGTGGCTCGGCCCGGCATCGTAACCGGGACAGTACTTGGTATCGGCCGGATTGCCGGCGATACTGCTATTGTATGGCTAACCCTGGGCGGTTCTATGAATATGACCGGTAATCAACCCTGGTGGCAGCCGCAAAACTGGCTGAGCACCCTCCAAAATACAGGTAGTACGCTGACTACATATATTTATTTCTCTTCTCCCGCGGGAGAGGGAAATTCTGCCATCAAGGCTTTTGGGGCAAGTGTAGTGCTAATCCTGATAATTTTGGCAATTAATTTTTTAGTTGACTTAATCAGCCGTAAAACTACCAAGGAGGTGTCTCAATGATAAACAATGCAAATCAGTTGAACATGTCCGTAAATAATGTCAATGCTTGGTATGGCAAGCAACAGGTACTCAAAGATGTTAGTCTTGATATTTTTAAAAGAGAAATTTTGGCCTTAATTGGTCCGTCCGGCTGTGGAAAAACTACTCTGCTTAGATGTCTTAACAGATTGTGTGACTTAGTGCCAACTTTTAAGTTGTCGGGAAATATTACTTTGGACGGCCACAATATATACGATACCAGAGTTGATCCGGTGGTTCTGCGCCGCAAGGTAGGTATGGTCTTTCAGCATCCAAACCCGTTTCAAATGACAATTTTTGAAAATGTTGCCTTTGGTGTCAGAGAGAGTAATCCTGACGTTACAAAAATAGAATTAACAGAGATTATTGAAAAAAGTCTGCGGCAGGCCAATCTTTGGGATGAGGTCAAGGATAAAATACATAGTTCCGGGTTTTCATTATCCGGCGGACAACAGCAGCGACTTTGTATCGCCCGGGTACTGGCTGTAAAACCGGAGATTATTTTGTTAGACGAGCCATGTGCCAGTCTGGATCCAATTTCAACTTCCAAAATTGAGGCGCTGCTCAATGAATTAAAAAGCACTTATACTGTAGTGGTGGTTACCCATAATTTAGGCCAGGCGCGGAGAATATCTGATCGCATCGCCTTTTTCCTGAACGGTGAGTTGGTGGAGCATGGCAAGGCCGATGAAATTCTGGTCAATCCCCGGGTAAAGACAACTGAAGATTATCTAGTAGGCAATTTCGGATAATTAGAATTAGAAAAACGAAATTATAACCATAAATTAACATAGAATTAACCAGTCGCCAACGCAGCTTTTACATTGGTAATGTAAATTGTAAATAAAGGCTAAAAATGAGGTGAGTAGGATGCCCGGTATATTAGTGGTAGATGATGAAATCCATATTCTTGAGTTAATCAGATTTAATCTCGAGAAAGAAGGTTTTCAGGTAAAGGTGTCTACTGAGGGAATTACTGCCCTGAAAATGGCGGAAATAGAAAAACCGGATTTAATCATACTTGACGTTATGTTACCAGGTATAGACGGATTGGAAGTATGCCGTCAACTGCGGAAAAATGACAAAACCACAGGAATTCCTATAATTATGCTTACTGCTAAAACTGACGAACTGGATAAGGTGCTGGGTTTGGAAATTGGTGCCGATGACTATATGACTAAACCATTTAGTCCCCGGGAGCTTATAGCCAGAGTAAAAGCACGCTTGAGGAAATTTACTCCGGCAGTTAGTAAATGGGATAAACAGTCGGAAATTGTATTTGGTCATATTACTATCAAACCTGACCAGTTTGAAGTCTGGATTAACGACAGGAAACGGGAATTTACGCTGAAAGAGTATGAATTGCTGAAGTTGATGGCCACTAACCCTGGCAAGGTTTTCACCAGGGACTTTCTGCTGGATCAGATTTGGGGGTTTGATTATAGTCATGATACCAGAACCGTTGATGTACATATTCGGCATTTGCGTTTAAAAGTTGAGCCGGATCCGGGTAACCCAGTCTACATAGAGACCATTCGGGGAATAGGCTACAAGTTCCGGGACACATCGTCATAATACAAAGGTCAAAACTTGAAATTAGTCTTAGTGGATTATTTCAAGTGATGACCTTTTTTCATAGACTTTTTAACGCCATAAATTTTAAGCAAATATTAACACCCGGTTAACAACCTCTTTAAAGAATGCGTAGAAAAGCACATCATAAAATGATTTAATGAGGGAGAAGCTAATGAAAATTAGTATTAAATATAAGCTGAGCATTTTATTTTTAATAACATCTGTAATACCCATAATACTGCTGGGTGGTTTTGCATATATAGAAACCTATAATGCCATTCGTCAAAGCGAAGAAAGTCGGCTGCAGGAAATTGTTAAAGGCATGGCCAATGCCATGGAAACTTCAGTTGAAGATACGGAAGGCATGTTAAAAAACCTGGCCACTACACCTTCATTCAGAAAAATACTTAATGATTATAATAATACCGGTAAAATCAATAACCTTGATAATCTTCGTGAAGTTACCGGTGCACTTCGTGATAACTATGTGAAAGCCGGCGGTATCTATGAAAACATGTTTGTAGTGGCCAAAAACGGCCGGGTGGTCGCCGACAGTTGGCATGGCAAATACCAGGGTTTGGATTTGCGCAAACAAGACTATTTTACTAAAGCCATTCAGGAGCGGCGCTTTGCCATTGGTGGGGCAATGTTATCCAATTACAGTAAAACAAATATTAAACTGCCGGTCATATCAATGTCTTATCCTGTCATGGAGCAGACCGGACTGGTAACCGGAGTAGTGGTTATTACCTACGATTTAAGCTATTTTACCAGGCACTTGTATCAAAGGTCTTTTGGTCAGCGCGGGTTTGGTTATATGGTTAATAACAATGGAATCGTGCTTTATCATCCAAAACAGGTTAAAATGTTAACAACAACAGAGTATCCCGTGATGCGGGAAATTCTTGCCGATATAAAAACGGATGCCAGCAAGATTCAGGGCATTAGAGAAATTCAACTGGGTCAGGAAAGCTATATGGTTTTTTATAAAACAGTACCAAAATCCAGGTGGGTAGTAACGGTTTTTGTTGCTAAGGAAGAATATTTTGCTGCTGCGAACAGAATCAGGTTTATGTCTCTGATGACAATGGCGGCCAGCGGTATATTTTCCCTATTAATTGGAGTTTTATTGGTTCGCAGGTTCACAGCTGCCCTGACTCAGATTATGCATTTGTTGAAAAAGGTAGAAGACAATGATTTTACAGTAAAGGCCGATATAAAAACCGGAGATGAGTTTGAGGAACTGGCCGGCATATACAACACCATGATAGAACAGAAAAATATGATGATCAGAAAGATGCGGGATACCGCAAAACTGGTAGATACCATGGCCGCAAACCTTAATAATTCGGTAGCGCAGATTAAAGATGATATGGTACAAATATCGGGTGTTACCCAGGAAGTTTCGGCCGGAGCCGAAGCTAACAACGCCAGCATTCATGAATTAGGGGTGGTGATGAATCAGATTGTTGAAGAAGTGCGCCGTATAAATACAGCCAGTACTGAGGCCGTTGAAAACAGCCGCCTGACTACTGAACTGGCAGTCACCGGTGAGGAATCGGTGGAAAATGCGGCCGGGTCACTGCAGGAAATTGAAAAATCCACATTGGAAACAGCTAATTCGCTAAAGGAACTTTACGTTGCCATCGAGCAGATTATGAACTTTGTAAAAATGATCAAGACAGTGGCTCAGGAGACTAACCTGTTGGCTTTAAATGCGGCCATAGAGGCGGCCCAGGCGGGGGAATTTGGCCGGAGCTTCGGCGTTGTAGCGGACCGTATCAAGATTTTAGCCGAGGAAAGCAGCTCAGCAGCCAAAGAGATAAATACAATTATTGAAAATATTCGTAAAAGAGAAGAAATATTGCTTAATGATATGGATCAGGTAACTGTTTCTGTAAAAAGCGGCATGGTTCTTGCTGACCAAACTGTGGTTAGTCTGCAGAAAATTATTACGGAGATTAACAAAAATTACGGCATCATAGAAAATATTATGGCCAGCGTAGAGGGCCAAAGTCATTCGGTAGAGGAAATAGCCCAGGCGGTGGAAAGCATTAGTCTGATTACTGCGGAGACTAACAAGGGAGCAGAATACATTGCTCAGAGTACGCATCACCAGACCAATGCGCTGGCCGAAATTAATGATACCTCCCACCTGTTGATGAATGTGGCTCAGGAACTGGCCGGGATGGTATCTAAGTTCAGGTTAGTCGAAGAAGAGAGTTGTGAGGAGCAAGAGAAAATGGAGGTTTAAGAATGATGAAAAAAAGGATTGTCATAGGAATTATGGTTTTGTTAATTTCCGGCTTATTAACAGGCTGTACTGGCACAAAAAAAACAGGGGAAAAACCTGTTGCAGAAAATAACGAAATTACGGTTGATAATAAAGTAATTAATATCAAAGGCTCCGATACCATGGTTTATCTAAGTAAAGCCATGGCGGAAGCTTTTATGGAGAAAAATCGGGATACGCAATTGGCAGTCGTGGGCGGAGGTTCGGGAACCGGTATCAAGGCTTTAACCGTGGGTACCACCGATATTGCCAATGCTTCCAGGAAAATGAAGCCCGCAGAAATTGAAGAAGCGATAAGTAAAGGTATTGAACCGAAGGAATTTATTATAGCCCTGGATGGTCTGGCTATTGTAGTAAATAAGGATAATCCGGTAACACAATTAAGTATAGAGCAATTAAGAGATATTTTTACCGGCAAGATAATCAACTGGCAAGAGGTTGGTGGTAAAAACGAAGCTATCAAAATCATTTCCCGTGAAGCCAATTCAGGTACACATGACTATTTTAAGGAACATGTACTGAAGGACGCACCATTTAGTGCCAATACATTATTTGTTCAAACTTCCCGGGCTGAAACAGAAGAAACAGCAAAACAAAAAACTGCTATCGGCTATGTGGGCATTGGTGATGCAAAAGCCAATAAAGATGTAAAAATCCTAAAAATCGCCTTGAAACCAGGTGCAGAGGCGTTAGACCCCAGTAATGAAAATGTAAAATCGGGAGATTATCCCATTTCCCGTTCTTTATATTTATATACCGCCGGTGAACCTCTGGGGCACATAAAATCATTTGTAGACTTTACTTTGAGCCGGGAAGGACAGCAAATTGTAGAAGAGCAAGGCTTCATTCCAATAAAATAGCAAATTTCGAATGAAAAGGGGGCAAGTTCAACGGTCGCCGGAGAATTTTTGCAACTTACTTGCCAGGGATATTTTGGAAAATGATGGGATGCCGGTCTATGCCAGAATAGTGGATAAATTTCTATCTCAACTTGAACAAGGCGTAAACTGGGCAGATGAAGGTTTTAAAAACACCGCCCATTTTTACCAGTCGTCATCTGGTAAAGGGTTGCCCGGGTGTAAAAAACACATCTTCGCATTTTATGAAAAGGTCAACTATTGCCGGGTCTAGATGGGTATTTTTTTCGTTCTGGAGTATATCCAGCGCCAACTCGGTTGATAGTCCCGGTTTGTATGGCCGGTTTGTGATCAGGGCATCAAAAGTATCGGCAACCGCCAGAATCCTAGCTTCCAGAGGTATGTCGGCCCCTTTAAGACCATCCGGATAACCGGTGCCGTCATACCATTCATGGTGATGCCGCACAATTTTGGCATGTTCTGAAAAATAGTGTATGGAATTAATAATATCATAGCCGATAGTAGAGTGATTTTGGATAACAATACGTTCCGCCTCACTGTATTTGGCGGGTTTGTTCAGCACTTGTTCGGGGATCCCTATTTTGCCGATATCATGGAAGAGAGCGGCTTCTTCCAGTAATTTTAAACGCTCTGGTGAAAGTTTCATGGACTGGCCAATTTTTAATGAAAAATCGGTTACCCTGATCGCATGTCCGGCAGTATAACTATCCTTGGCATCAAGGGCGGTCAGCAAAGCTTTGATGATGCCGACATAACTCTTTTCCTGCCATGATAAAGCATCATCCAGATGAGAACTTAGTGTGTCAATTCTTTTATGTTGAGTGTCAATTGTTTTGGAGGCCTTTCTGAAAACACCAATCAGAGAAAAATAGAACAATATGAGACTGAAGGCAATTAACAGCAGTGTCATCAACCGGTTCTTGTTAACATGGGTTATTAGTACCCGGTCACTGATGTACAGCTCAAAGGCACCAATAATTTTTTGGTCCTGGGAAAAAATTGGCGCATAGATTTCCAGCAGCCTGGCTGCCAGTCCGCTTTCCGTTTGATGTTCATTCTCCAGAAGGGGCACAAACTCAGCGGATACCTGTCCTTTCAGGGCCGAATGCAAACCTTCGCCAATTTTAAAGGTTTTACCGATAATACTAGGTTCATTGGAATAAACCACCCGTCCGTTAAGGTCCCATATTTTTATACGTTTGACATCCTTACTCTGTATATTGTTTTGCATAAACCGGTTAAGTTCTTCATAACGGCTGGCTGAAATTTTCTGATTAAAATCCGACTCCTGTAGGTGATATCTGACTATGGAGTTAACCCATATTTCCGCGTACCCACCTGAGGCATTCAGCATTTGGTTCCTGCTAAACCAGTAATTACCTATGGCCAGCAAACTGCCAAGCACAGCAATAACAAAAAAACTCAGCAAGGCAAAACGTTGTTCAAGCGTTAATTCAGTATACTTTTTCATTGGCTGGCCTCCCAAACAAGCAAAAAAGCTCAAAAGATGAGCTTTTTTGCTTGTTTTTATAAAGTTTCTAATTTAATACCGGCGTCCTCCACTTCATTTCGGTCATAATAGTTTTTGGTGTCTACAATAAAAGGAGTGCCGTTTTTACTCATGACAGAATTAAACAGCTTGAAATTATTATAGCCAATGCCGTCCTGTCTGGCCAGGACCAAAATACCGTGAGCACCTTCAACCGCTTCTTCCAGGGAAGCAACGGAAAAATCGTGCCTGGTCGGCACTGCCGGGTCAAAAGCCGCCACTTCAATACCTGACTTAAGCAGAAGTTCAATTACGTCAAGAGCCGGACTTATCCTGTCGTCACTGGAATAATCTTTCATGGCAATCCCCAGTACGGCAATTTTAGCTTTAGCGGGCGGCACCGGCAAATTTTTCATAATCAGTCCGGCAACAAAAGCCGGGACATCTTCATTTATCTTACGGGCTAATTTTAATAATTTTAAAGGAATGCCTAATTCATCACCTTTTGGCGACAGGTAATGAATAGCATTAGGTAGGCAGTATCCACCAACTCCCGGGCCCGGAAAAAGCAGTTGCACCCGTTTATGAGTATTAGCAACCTTGATTACTTCAAAGATATCGATACCCAACGCCTTGGTGAAACGGGCAAATTCCTGTACCATGGCAATATTAACATCACGGGAAACATTTTCCATAACTTTGGCGGACTCAACAACCTCAAAAGAAGAGGCTTCCACTAAATCCGCTTTTGTCACAATGCTCATCAAAGCCTTAGCCCTTTTTCTGCTGGCTTCATTTATGCCGCTAATTAAAGTAGGCATATTCTCAAATTCATCAAAAGCCTTGCCTTCGGCAATCCGTTCAGAAGAGTAAGCTAAATAAAAATCTTTGCCGGCAGTCAGGCCACTTTCTTCCAGAATCGGCTGGATAAAATTACGCGTCATACCGGGAATCAGTGTGCTGCGGACAATTACCAGGTCATCAGGCTTTAGACCACCGGCAATTACCCGGGCACAGGACTCTACATGGCTGAAGTCGTGCTGTCCGTCATTTACCGGAATACCGACAGTCATGATAAAGCTGTCACATATTTTCATGGCTTCACCGGCATCGGTAGTAGCCCGGAAACGGCCACTCCGCAGTTCATCAGCGAGCACTTGCTGAATAGGTGTGTCATGATAACGCTCCAGGTGGTGGGTGATGCCGCTGTTCAGTTCATGCACAAGCCGTGGGTCAATATCTACCCCGACCACTTCACATCCCCTGAGGGCATAACTCAGCGCCAGCGGCAGTCCAACAAAACCCAAACCAAAAACAGCAACCTTGTTACCATTAGCTTTCATATTAGTACTCATTAACATCCTCCTTTATTTTTTGCATCATGAATTGCACCCGGCTTTCCCATGAGTTTTCCTGCGCCCTTTTTAGACGTGCCGCCAGTTTATCAGGGGTTTCCTCCTGAACAGCCCTGGCAACTGCAGATACAAATTCATCTGCAGTATTGGCAATTTCCACAATATCCGCAAATTCGCGGACACCGGGCATATTAACAGTGACAATGGGTTTGCCGGCGGCTAGATATTCATAAAACTTGAGGGGGCTTACTTTGTCCGTTAATTCATTTAATTTAAAAGCATTCAGACATACGTCGAAAGCTTTAATGTAACCGGGAAGTTCTTTTACATCTTTGCGTCCGAGCAAGTGTACATTCGGTAATTTTTGCAATCCGGATATATCTATGCCCACGCCTACAGGGCCAATCATTACCACTGACCAGGCAGGGTAACTCTTTGCAACCCGGGCAATCAAGTCAAGGTCTACCCAGTCCTGGATCACGCCCACAAAACCGATAACAGGTCTGTTTATTGCCGCCATCTCGGCAGGAATAAGGGTTGCCGGGTTCTGGGCCTGCATAAACAGCTCAACATTGGCAGCATTAGGTAAATAATACATTCGCCTGGCAAAATCTTTTTTTGTATTATAGAGGCCGGCAGCGGTAACAAAAGTAAAGTCGCACTGCCGCAACAAATCCTGCTCCATGTGCAACATAACCTGTTTATTGATTAGCCCGGTGTATTCCGAGTGTTCATCCACACAATCATACACCAGCAGTTTATGTTCAAGCAAATCGGTAATATCGGCGGAATTTGGCATGTAGGTCCATAATATGTTGTTTTCCATGTCTAGATTTTTCATTATCCGGCGCAAAAAAAGGGCCAGCCACCACTGATTTAAACGGTTAATCAACCTGTATTTATTGCCAAAAGGTAAAATTACAGGTGGTGACCACAGATAAAGGTTTTCTTGCAATTTACGGATGCCCTGCCGCCATAGACGCCATTTTCCCCACAGTGACGGATCTTTGAACGGGGAAATCAATGTAATGGGTGGTTCGACATACAGGATTTTATTTGATTTGGGTAACCGGGACATTACCTGCTGTTTCCTGGTCCAAATAGGATCCCAGTCTATTGAAGAAATACAAACTATGTTTTCCTGCTCCAATAATGACAAAACGGCTCCTCCTAGTTTGTACAAAGTTTCACAATATAGTAAAGGCTAGGTTTTGTTTCCTTTTAATATAATAGTACAATATCATTTTCATGTAAAGGCTGAGATTAAAAGAAAGCATGAATAAAACTGTGGAATTATAAAGGTTTTATAATATTTAACACGGAATTAATACAGTGTTAAATTGAATAGTATAAAATAAGAAGAAAAGTGAGGGGGAAGCAACATGACTTTGCATACAGGCCTGTGTTTTCTTACTGATAACTGTGAATAGACGCTGGCAAGAGACCAGTGTCTATTTGTTTGCATAAATGCACAAACTTATAGCAAGGGCATGGGAGAGGAGTGTTGATAATGGATTTTATCAGCCCCACCAAAGGACGACTTAGTATGGAGGAAATGCTGCGGGATATTACGGATTTTATAGTAGCGCACCCGAAGGACTGTTATCGCCTGACCATCGGGACAGATTCCCAGCCAGGGAAGGTGACTTGTTTTGTTACCGCCGTTATTATTCACCGGGTAGGCAAAGGTGCCCGATTTTACTATACCAAGGCGCGGCAAAAGAATTTGACTTCCTTTAAGCAAAGAATTTTTTCCGAAGCGTCCCAGAGCCTGGAGTTAGCCGGAAGCATAATAGATTATTTTACCGCTTACAGTTCCCGGGTGACGGTAGAAATTCATCTCGATGTAGGAGAGCAGGGCAAAACCAGAGAATTAATTCAACAAGTAGTTGCCATGATTAACACCAGCGGTTTTCTAGCCCGCGTCAAACCCTGGTCCTATGCAGCCAGCAAAGTGGCAGACAGATTCACCAAGCACTAGTTAACAATTTCTTAACATATATTAATACAAAGTTAACAGGTTGCTAATTGGCATTTTACAAAGTTGATATATAATTCTTAATATAGGTGGACATGAAAATGCAACCACCACAAAAAATAAAGTTAAAATTAAAGGGGGAAGCACAAAAGCATGATGACCTGGAAAAAAGCAAAGTTAGTAGTTTTAATGGTCATAGTTTTGTCTGCAATGGTAGCCGTGGTAGGTTGCGGCAAGCAAGAGGAGCCCAAAACTGAAGGTCAGAATACTGAAAGCACCGAAAAAGCAAGCGGCAAAGTAAATATTGCCGGATCCACATCCGTACAACCGTTGGCTGAAGAACTGGCCCAGGCTTTTGAGGAAGTCAATAAAGACATTAAGGTTGATGTGGCCGGCGGTGGTTCCAGCGCAGGTGTGAAAGCTGCTCAGGATAAAACTGCCAACATTGGAACATCATCCCGTGCACTGAAGTCCGAAGAAAAGGCCGCTGGTCTTAAGGAAACCATAATTGCCAAAGATGGTATTGCCGTAGTTGTTAATCCCCAAAGTAAAGTGACCGACCTGAAACTGGAACAAATCAAGAAAATCTATAACGGCGAAATTAAAAACTGGAAAGAAGTTGGCGGCAAAGATGCTCCCATAACTGTGGTTAACCGTGACGAGGCTTCCGGCACACGGGGCGCTTTTCAGGAAATCGTGCTGGGTAAGGATGGCAAATTTATTGACAGTGCTGTGGTACAGAGTTCTACCGGGGCCGTCAGAACTGCCGTATCTCAGGATGAAAATGCCATTGGTTACATCTCCCTGGGTTCACTGGATACCTCTGTAAAAGCAATAAAAGTTGAGGGCATAGACGCAACTGATGAGAATGTGTTAAACGATTCTTACAAAATAGCCCGCCCGTTCCTTTTCCTCACAAGCGGTACGCCGGACGCGGCAACTCAGACCTTTATTGACTATGTACTGGGTCCGGACGGACAAAAAATTGTTGCCGAAGAATTTATTTCGATAGCAAAATAAAAAAGTCTTTCAAGGCAGCGAAAATAAGTTATAATATATAGGGTGGATTAATCCACCCTATATTCCTTTGGGAGTGATGTTTTTGTATTATAAAACAAGAGAAATTTTTTACGAAAAAATGCTCCTAGCATGTGCTTTTGTCTCGGTTGTGGTGATTATTTTTATAGGTGGTTTTGTCATCAAAGAAGGTCTGCCGATTTTTGAAAAAGTAGGCCTGACCAAATTTCTGCTGGGTACTGAATGGCGTCCCACCGCTGGGTTTTTTGGCATCCTGCCGATGATTATCGGTACTTTTGTGGTTACTTTCTGTGCCCTAATCTTGGGCGTTCCCCTTGGAGTTGCCACTGCCATTTATCTGGCGGAATTCTCTAATCCCAAAATCAGCCGCTTGGTCAGACCGGCTATTGAACTCCTGGCTGGGATTCCCTCAGTAGTATACGGATTATTTGGCATGGTAATTATTAATAGTACGATTATGCATCTCCAGCGTTCATACTTATCCGGTATTCTGGACCCCCAGTATCAAAAAGGTTTTAGTGTGTTGTCGGCGGCAATTATTTTAGCTATTATGATTCTACCTACAGTTATTAATATTTCCGAGGACGCTATCAGGTCCGTACCTCGTGAGTATAAAGAGGCATCTCTGGCGCTGGGAGCTTCGCACTGGCAGACGGTTTATAAAGTAATAGTGCCGGCGGCAGTTTCCGGGATTATCGCCGCGGTTGTGTTGGGCATGGGCCGGGCTCTTGGTGAAACGATGGCGGTGATAATGGTTGCCGGGAATACACCGTTAATACCCCAATCAATTTTTGCTCCGGTTCGAACCCTTACCGGAAACATTGCTATTGAAATGAATTACGCGTCCGGCTATCATATGAACGCACTTTTTGCCACCGGGATTGTTCTCTTTATTGTAATTATGCTGCTGAATACAATCGCTGCTTATGTGGCGAAAAAAGGGGTGAGCAGAGCATAATGGCCAGCGTCAAAACAAATCAAAAAATAGCCAAAGCAGTGCTTCTTTCGGCCGCAATATCCACGGTAATTATTTTGACTGTGATATTGGGTTATATTTTATTTGAAGGATTAGGTCACGTAAATCTTAATTTTCTTCTGGATAAGCCGCGCAAAATGGGGGCTAAAGGCGGTATTTTTCCGGTTATTCTGGGAACGGTATATTTCACCTTATTATCTTTGGTAATTGCCACCCCTATTGGTGTAGGCGCAGCTATTTATCTGAACGAATACACCAGGGACGGAATGCTGACCAGGTTTATCAGGTTTGGGACTGATGCCCTGGCAGGTATCCCTTCTATAGTTTTTGGACTTTTTGGTTTTACTTTTTTTGTTATCCTGTTGGAACCTATAACTAAAGGTTGGTCCCTGATCTCCGGTTCACTTACTGCCGCTACCATGATTTTGCCTACAATAATTAGAACAGCGGAAGAAGCATTGAAAACAGTACCTATGTCTTATCGTGAAGGTAGTCAGGCTTTGGGTGCTACGAAGTGGCAGACTATTGCCAAGGTCGTTTTACCTAGCGCCATACCGGGGATTATCACCGGGATTATTCTGTCAATTGGCCGGGTAGTTGGCGAAACGGCAGCCTTAATGCTGACACTTGGAGGTAGTCTGCGTATACCTACCGGTGTTTTTGACCAGGCTAGAACCATGTCGATGCATTTATACCTTGTGGCCATGGAAGTGGGCGCTATGGATAAAGCCTTTGCTACGGCTACAGTATTGATTATTACTATCCTGATAATAAACTTGTCAGCAAATTGGCTGATGAAAAGATTTATTTCAAAGACGTCATAGATAATCCGGGATTTAATATGCCTGAAAAATAAGTGGGGAGTTCGAAGTGTCATTGCGCTTCCACTCCTCATTTCTATGTTGTTGCTTAATAAAAATATTAGGAACGGTGGCATTTAGCCACCGTTCCAGGGAGAGGAGAAACCGGAGGAAGAGCTGGTTTGGGGGAGGGTTAATCCTCGCTCTTGCCTCCAAAAATTACACTATGTAATTTTGATAGTATTATTTACTCTGCAGCTATAGATTATACATATAAATGACAAAAATAATATCTTAAAAAAATCGCTTTTTAATCTTTAATGTGCTATAATTTTATTATTATGCTATAATTTCACATATTGGGAGTGCTGTCATAATTGCGGGTTATAACCGGAACTGCAAAAGGACGCAAGCTTAGAACGCCTAAAGGTATGGAGACCAGACCGACTGCCGATAGGGTCAAAGAGGCATTATTCAACATATTGGGCAACAGGGTCTTGAATGCTGTATTTCTTGATTTGTTTGCCGGGACAGGCAGTGTTGGTATTGAGGCTTTAAGCCGGGGGGCGGCCCAGGCTATTTTTGTGGAAATCGACCCCGGAGCTTTTCGGGTTTTACAGGATAATCTAACCCTGACAGGTTTGCTATACAGGGCCGAGACATACCGGCTTGATTATACGATGGCTTTGGACAGGCTGAGGAACCGGGGGATAGTTTTTGATTTGGTTTTTATTGACCCTCCTTATTTAAAAAATCATGAGAAAATAGCATTAGGATTAATAAATGATTACAGTTTATTACATGAAGAAGGATTTGTAATAGTTGAAAGCAGCAAAAAAGATCAATTGCCTGAGCAGGTAGGGCAATTGATGATGGTCCGCCAAGAAAAGTACGGGGATACGTTGTTGAATATTTACCGGTATCCACTGGCGGAACATTGAAAGGAGGAGCAAATTGAATAGAATTGCCGTCTATCCGGGGAGCTTTGATCCCGTTACCAACGGTCATCTGGATATTGTTGGACGGGCGGCTCAGGTTTTTGACGAAGTAATAGTTGCTGTTTCCAAAAACTCTGGCAAACAACCTCTCTTTACTATTGAAGAGCGGGTAGAAATGTTAAATAAATTATTAACGCCGTACGCTAATGTGCGGGTGGGTTCGTTTTTTGGGCTTACCGTTAATTATGCTCGACTACATAAGGCAACTGCAATCATAAGAGGTTTAAGGGCCATATCAGATTTTGAAAATGAATTTCAGATGGCGTTAACTAATAAAAAGCTCATGCCTGAAGTAGAAACCATATTTATGATGGCTCAGGCTGATGTTTCCTTTTTGAGTTCCAGTGTGGTTAAGGAAGTAGCTTCATATGGTGGATGTGTGGGAGCCTTTGTGCCGGCACTTGTTGAACAACGGCTCCGCCAAAAGTTCAATAAGAATGACCAATAGGGGGAGGATGGCAATGGATATCCTAGATGTCTTGAATGAGATGGAAGAAATGGTTGAGGATAGTACAAAAGTACCGTTAGTTGGCAAGATATTAATCGATGATGAATTAATTCTGGATATGATTGATCACGTCCGTACAGCTTTACCTGAAGAAATGCGACAGGCAAAAGTTATCACTCAGGAGCGGGAACGGATTTTAGATGAGGCGCAAAAAGAAGCGCAGCGGATTGTGACTGAAGCCAGAGAAGAGATTGCCAAAATGGCCGGTGAAACGGAAATTGCCAGGCAAGCCCAGGAACACGGCCGGGATATTGTAGAACAGGCGCAGAATTTATCCCGGGAAATAAAAATGAGCGCCTATCAGTTTGCGGACGAATTGTTGCACACATTGGAAAAAAACCTGGAAAACAATCTGGTAACGGTTAAGAACGGACGAGAGGAACTAAAACACGGTCCTAAGATAGAAAAGGATGCTGCGGCAGCCAAAGAATAGAAAATAAAGAAGTGACCTATAAAGGGTCACTTTTTTTGTATTTGGAAATTATTATACTAATTATTTTACTTCCTGAGAGATATAACGAAAGTGCATATAATCATGAGAAAAATTAGCATACCGGTCAATAAAAATGAAGAAAAGCGAAGCGTGTCCAGCCATGCGGGAAATCCATCACTTGCCGGCAGGTAATGAAAAACCGGCCTAGCCAAGTATGACAGTGTACCGTTATCAGTCTTTAAGAGTAAGAGGGAATATATGGCGGCCAGTACAGCTTGCCCGCATCTTGCCAGCACAAAAGGCAGCATTCGGATATCTGTTTCACTGATCATGGCGGCTACCTGAGCGTGCACGGATAAACCGCTCCAAGCCAGGCAAATTGCGGCTACCATAATTTGCTGAGAAAATGGTATCAAGGCTTCGCTGGCCGCTTTGGTACCTAGAGTTACTTCAAACAGGCCTTGCATCAGGGCATCAATGGCTGCCGGTTGTAAGCCCACAGACGTTAGCAAAGGGGACAGGGCATGGGCAAAGAACGACATTAACCCAATCTTGGAAAGAATTCTGATTAACACTGCAAAGATGATGACAAAACCGCCTATAGCCAAGAGTTTATTTACGGAGTTTATAATAGCGTCACCCAATAATTTACCGGGCGGGCGGCGTTCTTTTTGCCAAGCTATGGCCATTTGCTGCCAGGCTCGGCGCAGCAGCCGATCCCGGCTGTGCATAACGGTGGGTAAAACTTCCGGGTCATGGCGGCCGTAAAAACGAAGCAAAAGACCAACTGTCAGGTTGGCCAGGTAATGTGCTCCCGCAATCACCAGCCCCAGCTCCGGGGCTTTGAACATCCCTACGGAAACGGCAACCAGCATGAACAACGGTGAGGCGTTGTTGGTGAAACTCATTAGCCTTTCAGCCTCAATCCTTGTACACAAGCGGTCTTTTCGCAGTTGGGCGGTAATATATGAGCTTATGGGAAAGCCGGAGGTGAAACCCACCGCCATAACAAAAGAACCGGTACCGGGCACGTTGAAAAGCGGCCGCATAACCGGTTCCAGCAGTACACCCATGAAATGGACGATACCAAAGTTCATTAGTAATTCAGCGGCTATGAAAAATGGCAAAAGGGCGGGCAATACAATTTCCCACCAGGCTTTAAGACCTGTTCTGGCAGCATCATAAACTTCACCCGGGAATATCACCATTGAGACTACAAAGCTTATAACACAAAAGGTCCAAAAATAACCGTGCTTCAAAACATCACCTTCATAAGAAGTTTCTCTTATGAAATATATAGTTAAAAAGACCGTGGTATACCATTTTATTTTAGCATCACCGGCATTACTTTATAGTCCTGACCGGCTGCATAAAGGTGGGAATTGGGATAAAGCAAAGTATACAGGTCGGTGGCCAGGATATCGAAGCTCAACATATCCCGAGCGTGGCCAGGTGTTTCCATAAAGGGCAACACTCTTGTAACCACAGGTAAAGCCGCTCTTTTTTTCATATGCCGGATTAATTCACGACCTTTTGAAGAAACACCGAGAATTCTTATATAACCTGGGCCGGACACATCAAAATTATTTGCCATTTCTTTGTTAAAACCAAGCATAATGTATAACAGCGCCCGTTGAATCCTAGTTCGGGTATAACGTTTGGTTTTGATGGCAGCTACAAACTCGGTATAAGTGCCGGGATTACGCGCCGCCCTGGTAATCCTGTTTTCAAGACCCTCACTGATATCCAGGGTTGCCGCCAATTGTTCCTTAGTTGCTGTTCTTAATCTATATAAAAGCAGCGGCATAAGACGTTCAGGAAACACCGGTCCTCTGCCCAGCGCCCTTTCTTCCTGCATAAAACGCATTGTATCCATTGGCACGACCTCGTTTACTTCATCAGTTAAACCGCCTGACTTTTCAAGGGCTTTTCGGATACCGGTAGCGCTGGCTATGCCATTGGAAGAAAAATGGGTATCATGGTATCCGGCTGCTACCCTGGCCATAGTAACCGGTTTTACCACACTGTTGATATCTGCTAAGGCGCGTAGGTATTCTATGCCCAAGATATTGTTAGGCCGGTTAAGTAACTCCCGGTCGCTGGGTTGTAAACCCGTTCGGGAAAACGTCATATATTCCGCCAGTGCCCTTGACCCGGCTACCGGCAGTGTAACACCTGATTGCAGGTGTTTTTTTATAAGTTTCTTAAACTCCGGCGGTTCATGCCGGAAAAGATCGGCCAGTCTTTGCAACGGTTCAACCTCGCCCGATTCACTGCCGAAACATAGGTGACTTACTACACCCGAGTCGTTTAGAATCCGTACTGCTCCGGTCGCAAATTGGCGGGCGCTTCTAGTGGCAAAGGCCGCCGGCAGTTCCAGCACCACATCAGCTCCGCCGGCCAGCGCCATTCCAGCTCTGCTCCATTTATTGAAGAGAGCAGGCTCACCCCGCTGTAGAAAATTACCACTCATGACCACCACCACGGCTTCGGCCCGGGTCATTTCCACCGCATTCTCCAGGTGCAGCCGGTGGCCATTATGAAATGGGTTATATTCGGTAATTAAGCCAACTACATTCATAGGGCCCTCCTTGTTATTAATTTAGTAGTTTTTCCACTGTTTGCTACGATTATCCTGCCGCCGGTGATTACATTTTTATATCAGGGATATCAAAATTAAGTTATTTAGTAGTTAAAAAAGCGATTTTGTGTAATAACTAATACTAATCTTTCGACTCAAAGGGGGGACACAGTTGCCGGACCTGTTGACTAAAATAAGGTTTAAGGCCAGTAGAGGTTTAGCGCGGATTGTTCTCCCGGAAACCGCTGATGAACGGGTATTAGCTGCTGCCGGTGATATCTGTGAACAAAAAATTGCCAAAGTAATCCTGTTGGGTAAGGCATCCGAAATAATGGCAAAAGCTGCCAAAATGGGCGTGTGTCTTGACGGAGTGCAAATTATCAATTACCGGCAGGAAAAACTTGATAAATATAGTGCAGAACTATTTAAACTGCGTCATCATAAAGGCTTGACCAGAGATGAAGCCGGTCGGTTGCTGGCCGACCCACTATACTACGGAACTATGATGCTCAAACTGGGTCACGCCGACGGTATGGTAGCAGGGTCTTTGAGTCCAACCTCCGATGTTTTGCGCCCGGCGCTGCAAATAATAAAAACCGCACCAGGCATCTCTGTAGTTTCCGGTGCCTTTATAATGATCATGCCAAACCGGCAGTTCGGTGAAAAAGGGGTCATGGTTTTTGCGGATTGTGCCGTAAATCCGGAACCGACGGCGGAACAGCTGGCGGAAATCGCTTTTGCTACGGCCGGTACAGCCTGTCAACTCGCAGGACTGGAGCCCATGGTAGGCATGTTATCGTTTTCAACTAAAGGCAGTGCGGAACACAAGATGGTGGCAAAGGTCCGCCGTGCTACCGCCATTGCCAAAGCTAGGTATCCGCACATAAGTATAGACGGTGAACTGCAGGCGGATGCAGCTCTTGTGCCGGCTATTGGTGCCCACAAAGCACCAGGCAGTGATGTAGCCGGACATGTAAATGTATTGATTTTTCCTGATTTGCAGTCCGGCAATATCGGTTATAAACTGGGTCAGCGGTTGGCTAATGCGGAAGCTGTCGGTCCGGTTTTACAGGGTATGGCCAAACCGGTTAATGACTTATCCCGGGGTTGCAGTGTGCAGGATATTGTCAATGTCACCGCTATCACAGCCGTCCAGGCCCAGGTTAGTGTAAGCGAGACACAACCCGTTTAAGACAACATTTTCCTTGACAAAAAAGATACCGGTGTATATAATAAAATTTGTTGAATATGAGGTGTTACCATGAGGATAGATGTTACCGAATTGCGCAAAGCCCCTGGTGAAACCCGTCATTATGAATTTCAAGAGGAGATACCGCCTCTTGAAATAGACGTCGGGCAGGCTGTTTTTGCGGAACCGGCGGCGGTTCGATTGGCAATCACCAATATTGGCGTTTCGTTGCTGGTAAAAGGTGAAATCTCCGGAGAGCTTCAGCTTGTTTGCGGTCGGTGCCTGGATACATACAAACATCATGTGCTGACAGCGTTTGCGGAACAGTACCGCCATGTTTCCGAGGCTGACGACGGGGATGATGAGTACAGGAATTACCATATATATGAGGATAATAAGATAGATTTTGCAGATGTGGTTAGGGATAATATAATCCTGGACCTGCCCATGAAACCGGTATGTTCAAATGACTGCCGGGGCATTTGCCCGATATGTGGGCATAATAAAAACATAAGCGCATGCGACTGCAAGGAAGAGGACATTGACCCACGGTTAGCGGCGTTAAAAGATTATCTTAAATCTTAAAGGGCTTAAAGGAGGTGTGTTAGATGGGGGTACCGCAGCATAGACGATCCAAATCAAAAAATAGAATGAGAAGGGCTCAGCAGAAGATTACTGCTCCGGGCTTTATCTCTTGTCCGCAATGTCACGAACCGAAGATGCCTCATCGGGTTTGCCCTGGATGTGGGTATTACAAGGATAAAGAGGTTGTGGCCAAAGCCGAATAAGAAAAAAATGGAAATATGGAATAAAAGGAATAATGAAAGAGCAAGCTAAGGTGCATGATAGCTTGCTCTTTCATTATTACCGAGACATCGACATTCTTTTTGCTTGCAAATTAGGAGCTGGTATCATATACTATGTTTAGTAGCAGCTACTAATTGTATCTATAGGTGATATATCATGACTAACGGCATTAAGCCTAATAAGGTACTACGTCTGAAAGAATTGAGTAACATTATAGAAGAGAATCCTTTTTTGCCGGACGAGGAATTAGCCCGGCTGTTTTCTGTAAGCATCCAGACCATCCGGCTTGACAGGCTGGAATTGGGTATTCCCGAATTAAGAGAAAGAGTCAAAAAAGTGGCTGAGGGAAATTATGACCAAATCAGAACATTAAGCGGCGCCGAACTTATAGGAGAGCCGGTAGATGTGGAACTGGACAAAAATGCTCTGTCCATCCTGGAGGTTACACCGGACATGGTGTTCCGAAAGAACGATATTGCCCGCGGGCACTTTTTGTTTGCGCAGGCTAATTCGCTGGCCGTGGCAGTGGTAAATGCCGAAGTGGCGTTGACTGGGTCGGCCCAGGTGGTATTTAAAAGGCCGGTGATTATGGGCGAAAAAATTATCGCTAAGGCTACAGTCAACTCAAAAAAGAGCAATCGGTACAGTATTTCTGTGGTTTCGAGAGTGAATCAGGAAATAGTATTTGAAGGCGATTTTAGTGTTTTTGTGATCAACCGGTAAGGAGGAAACCAGGACATGAAAATTGCCGTGGATGCGATGGGTGGAGATTATGCTCCATCGGAAATCGTCAAAGGAGCGGTAGAAGCTGCCAGGAATTATAATATTGGTGTTATATTGGTAGGCAATGAAAAAATAATCCGTGAGGAACTGGCTGCATATAATACCCAAAATCCTGATATTTCCGTGGTGCATGCCACGGAAATAATTGAAATGGGCGAACAACCGGCAGTAGCTTTACGTAGAAAGAAAGACTCCTCCATAGTTGTTGGCACCAGGTTAGTAAAAGAAAAACATGCCGATGCCATCGTTTCAGCGGGGAGTACTGGCGCGGCTATGGGGGCCGCGTTATTGGGTCTGGGCCGGATTAAAGGTATTGACCGACCGGCTATCGCTAGTTTAATACCCACACTTAAAGGCAGGCTACTGCTTTTGGATGTTGGGGCTAACTCCGAGTCAAAACCAACCAACCTTTTGCAGTTTGGAATTATGGGAGAAATTTATGCGCAAAAAATCATGGGCTGCCCCAAGCCCAAAGTGGCGTTATTAAATATTGGGGAAGAAGAAACCAAGGGTAATGAGCTGTATATTGAATCTTACCGTTTACTGAAAAAGGCTAACCTGAATTTTACCGGTAACATTGAAGGGCGCGAGATTACCAGTGGAGTAGCGGATGTTGTAGTTTGTGACGGATTTGTGGGAAATATCGTGCTCAAATTTGGGGAAGGTCTGGCCACTGATTTGATGATTATGATTAAAGAAGAACTGCGTAAAAACATATTTGTTAAAATTGGCGCTGCCTTGATATTTACACAGGCCAAGGGCTTAAGAAAAAAAATAGATTATGCGGAAACCGGCGGGGCACCGTTATTGGGAGTTAATGGAGTTTGTATCATTTGCCATGGCAGTTCTCATGCCCGGGCCATCACCAACGCTATCAGAGTGGCCAAGGAATGCGTGGAAAGAAGCGTTGTAGAATGTATCCGGGAAAGTGTTTGTGATAACCTGACGGGAGATGATCGGCGTGCCAATGCTTAAAGGCCGTCCGGTAGGGATTACCGGGCTGGGGATACATTTGCCGGAAAGAGTTCTGACTAACGCTGAACTGGAAAAAATGGTTGACACCAGTGATGAATGGATAAAAAGTCGTTCCGGCATTCAGGAACGCCGTATTACCGACCCGGGGCTATCAACTTCCGATCTGGCAGTGGCAGCAGGAACACAGGCGCTGCTAGACGCCGGTGTTAGGCCTGAAGATGTTGATTTAATCATTGTAGCCACTATATCCCCGGACATGTATTTTCCTGCAACGGCCTGTATTGTTCAGGATAAAATTGGTGCTGTACGGGCGGCGGCTTTTGACCTGGAAGCAGGATGTTCCGGTTTTGTTTATGCATTGGCTGTAGGCAGCCAGTTTATTAAAAGCGGGCTGTATAACACGGTACTGGTTATTGGTGCGGAAGCGCTTTCTAAAATAATAGACTGGGAAGACCGCAACACCTGTGTTTTGTTTGGTGATGGCGCAGGGGCGGCAGTTTTACAGGAAGTAGCAGCAGGATATGGCATCCTTTCTATCGAATTAGGTTCTGACGGTGCAGGCGCTGAGCTGCTGAAAATGCCGGCCAGGGGTTCCGGGTGTGATGGGGAAGCAGCAGCATTTAACGTAAAAGTCATTCCGGAAAAACTTGACTATTTGGAGATGGTTGGGCGCGAAGTATACAAATTTGCCGTTAAAATTATCGGCACATCTGCTATCCAGGCGGTAGTCGGTGCAGGTCTCAAAGCAGAAGATATCGACTGCTTTATTCCTCATCAGGCCAATATCAGAATTATTGAGGCTGCTGCTAAGCGCCTTGGTGTATCAATGGACAGAGTTTATGTGAATGTGCAAAAATACGGAAACACATCAGCCGCATCAATACCGGTAGCCCTTTTTGAGGCCGTTCATCAGGGCCGGATTAAGAAAGGTGATAATATTGTCATTGTTGGATTTGGTGCGGGTTTAACTTGGGGTTCTAGTGTAATCAGGTGGAGCAGATAGTCTGATTCAGATGACAGGAGGGGGGCTGTAAACAATGAAAACAGTTTTATGTGATTTGTTAGGTATTGAATACCCTGTTTTGCAGGGTGGTATGGCTTGGGTTTCAACGGCGGAGTTAGCGGCAGCAGTTTCGGAAGCCGGCGGTTTGGGAATTATCGGGGCCGGACATAATCCTGCGGATTGGGTTAGAACAGAGATTAAAAAATTAAAAACCCTCACGAATAAGCCTTTTGGTGTTAATGTTATGATGATGTCGCCTTTTGTAGAAGAAGTGATGGAAGTGATAAAGGCTGAGCGGGTGCCAGTTATTACTACCGGTGCGGGTAATCCGGCCAAGTACATACCCATTTTGAAAGAAATCGGGACAAAAGTGATTCCCGTTATTCCTTCTGTGGCTCTGGCCCAACGGCTTGAAAAGCAGGGCGTGGATGCTGTTATAGCGGAAGGTACGGAGTCGGGCGGACATATTGGCGAGTTGACTACCATGGCACTGGTGCCTCAGGTTGTAGATGCCGTTAGAATTCCGGTTATTGCCGCCGGTGGTATTGCCGACGGTCGCGGATTAGTGGCTGCCCTGGCATTAGGCGCTGTTGGCGTGCAAATCGGTACCCGTTTTATGTGTGCTGCTGAGTGCACTATTCATGATAACGTAAAGAAAGCTATTATTAAAGCTAAAGACCGGGATACGATAGCCTCCGGCAGGTCTACGGGTCATCCTGTCAGGTCAATAAAAAACAAGCTAACCAAACTCTATGAAGAGATGGAAAAACAGGGCGTACCGGCCATGGAACTGGAAAAGCTTGGAGTGGGTAGTTTGAAGCTTGCTATGATAGATGGTGATGTGGAAAACGGTACTGTTATGGCAGGCCAAATAGCGGGTATGGTGAATGAAATCATGCCGGTCAAAGCAATTATTGATGAAATTATAAATAATGCCGGCAATGTTCTCCGCAAACTGGAGGTGGAGTCGTGCGGATAGGCTTCGTTTTTCCGGGACAGGGATCGCAGTATGTAGGCATGGGCAGAGAGTTATCAAATGCCTTCCCGGAAGCCCGGGATATTTACCAGGAGGCCAATGACGTGTTGGGTTTTGACCTGACTGCATTATGTTTTAACGGTCCGGAAGATGAGTTAAAAATGACTGCCGTTACTCAGCCGGCAATTTTGACTACAAGCATTGCGATTTTAAGGGTTTTTCAAGCCCGTAGCGGATTTCGGCCGGATATGCTGGCCGGTCACAGTCTGGGGGAGTATGCCGCTCTGGTTGCGGCTGGGGCAATTTCTTTTGCTGATGCGGTCAAAGTTGTCCGCAGCCGGGGCGAATTTATGCAGCAGGCGTCCCCGCCCGGCACCGGAGGAATGGCTGCAGTGCTGGGGCTGGAGCGGGAAAAAGTTGATGCCCTATGCCGGGAAGTTTCCGGTGGCGTGGTGGAAGTAGCTAATTATAACTGCCCCGGACAAATAATTATTGCCGGTGAAACTGCCGCACTTGAACAAGCAGTGGCCAAGGCCAAGGAAAAGGGTGCCAAAAGGGTACTCGCCCTGCCGGTGAGCGGACCATTTCATTCCAGCCTGATGACGCCGGCGGGGGATAGGCTGACCGGTGTTTTGGCGGAGGTTGTCATTACCAATCCGCAAGTTCCTGTTATTGCTAATGTTAGCGGTGATTTTGTGCGCACAGCGGCGGAAATCAGAGAATCTCTCATCAAACAGGTAAGTGGTTCGGTGCGATGGGAAGACTGTATCCGCAACATGTCGGCAAATAGGGTGCAATATTATGTGGAATTAGGGCCGGGCCGGGTACTGTTGGGTTTGATTAAGAAAATTGTGCCCGATAGTCAATTATATAATGTTGAAGATATTAAATCATTGGAAATGACGCTTGAAAATTTAAGGGAGGTTATATAGAATGGTTCTTAGGGAAAAGACCGCTCTCGTTACCGGTGGCTCCCGCGGTATCGGCCGGGCAGTTGCCATCGCCCTAGCCAATGCCGGTGCCAGCGTGGTAGTAGTCGATATTGACCTGGCCGCCGCAGAGCAGGTAGCCAGTGAAATTCGCGTACTGGGGCAGCAGGCTTTGGCTGTTAAAGCAAATGTAGCTGATGCTGCTGAAGTGGCGGAAATGGTGCAGGCTGCCCTGGATAAATTTGGAAAACTGGATATATTAGTGAATAATGCGGGCATAACCCGTGATACACTGTTAATGCGGATGAAAGAAGATGATTGGGATGCTGTCCTTAATATAAATCTCAAAGGTGTATTTAATTGCACGAAAGCCATTATAAGCCCGATGATTAAGCAGCGTTTCGGCAGGATAATCAATATTGCTTCTGTGGTTGGTCTGATGGGTAATGCCGGGCAGGCTAATTATGCAGCTGCCAAGGCCGGTATTATTGGTCTTAGTAAATCAGTAGCCAGGGAAGTAGCTTCCCGGGGAATCACAGTAAACTGTGTTGCGCCGGGTTTCATTCAGACCCAGATGACAGATGTGCTGCCCGAAAATGTGAAATCAAAACTAAAGGAACAAATACCTCTGGGCAGGCTGGGACAGCCGGAGGATATTGCAAATACAGTTGTATTCCTGGCATCGGAGGCGACCAGTTATATTACTGGGCAAACCATTGCTGTTGATGGCGGCATGGTTATGCAGTAATTTATATTTTATAAAAATTATATTTTAATCGAGAGGAGGTGAAACCATGGCAGTTTTTGATAAGGTTAAAAGCATTATTGTCGAGCAGTTGGGGGTTGAAGAGGCTGAAGTAAAAACCGAATCCTCTTTTATTGAAGACCTTGGTGCTGATTCTCTGGATATTGTTGAGCTGGTCATGGCTCTGGAAGAAGAATTTGATATGGAAATACCCGATGAAGACGCGGAAAAAATTAAAACCGTTGGTGATGCCGTAAAATACATCGAGGAACGTCAGTAATACACTGATACAGTCCCGCGGTTTACGCTGCGGGACTTTTTCGGATTAGGCATATTTCCCGTGTGTATTGGATTGGAGGAAGAAGATGAAACTACCTGAATTAAAAATTGGCGACCTGGTTGCAAAACTGCCTATTATCCAGGGTGGCATGGCCGTTCGGGTTTCGACTGCGCCGCTGGCGGCAGCAGTGGCTGAAGAGGGTGGTATCGGACTAATTGCGGCAACTGCTATGACTATGGACGAACTGAAACAGGAAATCCGCAAAGCAAGAGAGTTGACCAAAGGAATCATTGGTATTAACATTATGTTTGCCGCTTATGAGTTTGCCAATGCCATTAAAACAGCAATTGAAGAAGGTATTGACTTAATTGTATCGGGAGCCGGATTTTCCAGGGATATGTATAGCTGGGGAAAATCTGCGGATGTGCCTATAGTTCCGATTATTTCTAACCCCAAGCTGGCTCAGATAGCTGAAAAACTTGGAGCTGCAGCGATTGTTGTGGAAGGAAAAGAAGCCGGTGGTCACCTTGGTACTGAAAAATGCAAATCGATGAAAGAACTCGTGCCCCAGGTCAAAGGAGCCGTTGACATTCCAGTTATTGCAGCCGGTGGCATTATTAATGGCGGTGATATAGTGGATGCTTTTAGGCTGGGGGCTGACGGTGTGCAGATGGGTACCAGGTTTGCTGCCAGTGTTGAATCTAATGCTGCGGATGCTTTTAAGCAGCTTTATATTGACGCTAAACCGGAAGACGTTGTGCTGGTAGATAGCCCGGTAGGATTGCCCGGTCAAGGTTTGATTAACAACTTTGCAAGAAGATTTTTTGCTGGTGAAGACCTGACTCCTGATGAATGTAACGGATGTTTAAAAAAATGTTCCCGTAGTTTTTGTATCAGTAAAGCTTTAGTGGCGGCTCAACAGGGAGATATGGACAACGGCCTTGTTTTCTCGGGCCAGCGGGTTTTTGAAATTAAAGAAATACTGCCGGTAAAAGAAATCATCAAAAGACTTTTACAAGAAGTGGAATTGGCCGGAAACGAGGTGTGACATGAAAAAACGCGTTGTGGTAACCGGTATTGGTGTAGTTTCCCCGGTGGGTACCGGCAAAGATCAGTTTTGGCAGTCTTTGATAGAAGGTAAAAGCGGCATAGATTTAATTAAAAGGTTTGATGCCAGCGAGCTTCCGACCAGGATTGCCGGTGAGGTTAAAGACTTTGACCCGCATGATTTTATAGATAAAAAGGAAGCCCGGCGCATGGACAGGTTTACTCAACTGGCTGTAGTTGCAGCTGATATGGCTATAGCAGATGCCGGTTTGCAAAACCACAATAATGACCCCTTTCGCGCAGGCGTCATTCTGGGTTCAGGTGTTGGTGGTATTGAATCTATAGAAGAACAGGCAATAGTAATGATGACAAAAGGTCCAAACCGGATTACGCCTTTTTTTGTGCCAATGATGATAGCCAATATTGCCGGCGCAAATATTGCAATAAAGCATAATCTTAAAGGACCCAATATAACAGCGGTAACTGCTTGTGCCGCCAGTACAAATTCTGTTGGGGATGCCTTCAGGATTATCCAGCGTGGGGAAGCTGATATTATGATTACAGGTGGCAGTGAGGCTCCGGTAATAAAGCTTGCCATGGCCGGGTTTTGTTCCATGAAGGCTATGTCAACCCGAAATGAAGAGCCAGAAAAAGCCAGTAGACCTTTTGATACCGGACGGGATGGCTTTGTTATGGGTGAAGGTGCCGGCATAATGGTGCTAGAGAGTCTGGAACATGCACTGGAACGGGGAGCGAAGATTTATGCTGAGATTGGCGGGTACGGGATGACTTGTGACGCTCACCATATTACCGCGCCAGACCCGGAAGGTATGGGTGCGGCTATGGCGATGGACTTTTGTCTGAAAGATGCCGACATGAAACCGCAGCAAGTTGACTATGTTAATGCCCACGGGACATCCACGCCATTGGGTGATATTGCGGAAACCCTGGCAATCAGGAAGATATTTGGCGAACATGCGCCCAAGCTGGCCGTGAGTTCCACCAAATCTATGACCGGTCATTTGCTGGGTGCAGCCGGCGGCATTGAAGCCATTATTTGTGCACTAAGCATTGAGCGGGGAGTTATACCGCCGACAATAAACCTGACCAACCCGGATCCGGAATGTGACCTGGATTATGTCCCAAATAAGGCTGTTAAGCGGAGCGTTAATGCCGCAATATCAAATTCTTTTGGTTTTGGCGGTCACAATGCCACAGTTTTATTGCGCCGGTTTGCGGAATAAATAAGATTTCCGGGTGATGAGGATGAAGGATGTTACCAACCTACAGAACGATTTGATGAATTATCTCAGGATTTCCTGGCATGCTCCGGCACTGTTCCGGCAGGCATTTACCCATAGCTCTTATGCCCACGAAAACAGGAATTTTAACCTTGAGCATAATCAGCGGTTGGAATTTTTGGGTGATGCGGTACTGGAATTGGTAATCAGTGAGTATTTATATCTGATTAACAACGATTGTCCGGAAGGGATTCTGACAAAAATGCGGGCCGGGATAGTGTGTGAGCCTTCACTGGCTGAAATGGCCAAGCGGCTAAATCTAGGTCAGTGTCTGTTAATGGGCCGGGGTGAAGAGAGAAGCGGTGGCCGCCAAAGACCTTCAATCCTGGCCGATGCAGTAGAAGCATTAATTGGCGCAATTTACCTGGATCAGGGTCTGGAGAATACCAAAAGCTTTATTCTTCGCGAACTTGCGCCGGTGATTGAAAAAGTAACCGCCAAGGGCGGTAATGCCGGTGATTATAAGACAGAATTGCAGGAACTGGTACAACAGCGGACAGAAAATACTTTATCTTATTTTATAGTTGAAGAATACGGTCCGGATCATGAAAAAACGTTTGTCGCAGCCGTTAGATTTCGTGACCGGAACTGGGGATCCGGCAGCGGCCGAACCAAAAAGGAAGCAGAACAAGCTGCTGCCAGTGATGCCCTGGCTAAACTGCAATCCGGTGATATTGCTTTTCCACCGGGACCCGAAAATGATTAGAGATATGGTGGAATACAATGCCTAAAGGACATTATGTGATACCTGTTTTTGTGCCGGACTTGGGTTGTCCGCACCGTTGTGTATTTTGTAATCAGGCCAGAATTACCGGACAGGCTGTTATACCGGATGCCGTCGCTGTTCAGCAAAAGTTAGCCGACTTCTTGCCCCACATCCCAAAAGGGGAAGGCATCACCGTCGAAGTAGCATTTTATGGCGGTAGTTTTACCGCCATTTCCGCGGATTTAAAAAAGGAGCTATTAACGCCTGCTTTAATAGCTTTAAACCGGGGCCAAATAGACCATATCCGTATCTCTACCCGCCCGGATGCTATAGATGAGGAAGCCTTAACTAACTTATCATCTTTTGGCGTATCCATTATTGAACTGGGTGTCCAGTCAATGGATAACATGGTGCTTAACCAGGCAAACCGTGGTCATAACAGCAGGGATGTGCTAAGGGCGGTAGCATTAATCAAGTCTTGGGGATTTACTCTCGGTCTGCAAATGATGATTGGACTGCCGGGTGACACCGGGGTGAAAGCCGGCATTACAGGTGAAGAAATTATTGCTTTGCACCCTGATTTTGTAAGAATCTATCCATGTTTAGTATTAAAGGGCACGCTGTTGGCCCAAATGTATGAGCAAGGTGATTACCAACCCTGGTCTTTGGAAGATGCTGTACAGGTATGCAAAAGCCTGTTGATTAAATATGAAAAAGCGCAAATTCCGGTTATTCGTATTGGACTCCAGCCCAGCGAGGAAATCAGTTGGGCAGGCGACGTCCTGGCTGGACCTTATCATCCCGCCTTCCGGGAACTGGTAGAAGCTGCGGTGGCCAGAGAACAGATGCGGCAGCTTCTTGCAAAGGTCAGGAATATTGTAGGACAGGTAAATCAAGCTGCTTTTCTAGTGCCGGCCGCTGATCTTTCCATTGCCAGGGGCCAGAAGAACAGTAATGTTAACTACTTTAAGCATGAGTTGGGTATGGATTCTTTTGTCATTAGCCCCTATGATTATAATGAGCGGGGCATGGTGCTGTTGGTTCAGGCCAATGGGCGGGAATTTAATCTGGTATCAACCAGAAAAACTATGGATTAGTGAAAAAAAACAATGGCTTGCAATTATCATGCAAACCATTGTTTTTTTATGACTATTGTATTTGCATGACCATTACTTCGGCCAGCATATTTTCTGCCCAGGAAGTAAAATAACCGGTAGCCAGCAATTGATGACAGTGATGCAGGCATTTTCTTATGCTGGCCGGTTTTTTTCGATGCTGGTCATAATATAACTGGGTAAGATTGGCGTGCGTCCAGGCCAGGTCTTCACGGTCATTAGCTATTTCCAAAGCCTTTACAAGAAGCTTTTCTGCAAAATCCCACTTGCGGTCAGGGATAGCATTAGCCGCCGTGGTCCATAACAGTTGCGCCGGTCTTTTAACGGAAAACAATAAATCTTCACAGGCCGGTATATCTTTGCATGGCGGTGTATAGAAATGGAATTGCCTGGAGTAGTGATTCATAAAATCTTTTTCCTCAGGTTGCAGGCCGATATAAAACTCAAGTAAGCGAAATTTTTTCAGAATATTTATCAGGTACATAATCTTTGCTCCTTCAAATGGAATGTGTTTAATTTTCCCAAGTTATAAAAGAAGTATACATATGTGTTTTTAATCACCCAAAATCACACTTTTGCCCACAGTATAAAAAGAGGTAAATTCACTGCAGATATAGAAATATTATAAGCTTTACAAGGTTATATTCCGGGTGCTTGGACGGCAGACGGTATTCTAATAAGCTAAGTCTCTGGGGAGGAAGTATTTTGCATCTAAAACGATTGGAAATTCAAGGTTTTAAATCCTTTGCCGATAAAATCGAATTGCATTTTAACCCTGGTGTCACCGGTATCGTAGGTCCCAACGGCAGTGGCAAAAGCAATATCTCTGACGCCATCCGCTGGGTGTTAGGTGAACAAAGCGCTAAATCACTGCGGGGCGCCAAAATGGAAGACATAATTTTTTCTGGTAGTGATAAGCGGCGGCCGGTGGGGATGGCGGAAGTATCCTTAACCCTGGACAATTCCAACGGCATATTCCCGCTGGATTATTCCGAAGTCACCGTTACCCGGCGGGTGTTCCGGTCCGGTGACAGTGAGTTCCTGATTAACAAATCTCCCTGCCGGCTGCGGGACATACATGAGCTTTTTATGGATACCGGGGTAGGCCGGGAGGGTTATTCTATTATTGGTCAAGGAAAAATCGATGAAATCCTGAACGCCAGATCCGAAGACCGCCGCCAACTTATTGAAGAGGCCGCAGGAATTGTCAAATATAAAAACCGTAAACTTCAGGCAGCCAAAAAACTAGCTGACACTGAGCAGAATCTGATGCGTATCAGTGATATAATTAGTGAACTTTCTGCTCAGGTTGGACCTTTGCAGGAGCAAGCCGCTACAGCAGAAGAATTTTTGAATTTTAAAGAAGAACTAAGTAAACTGGAAATTAACCTATATGTTCATCAATTAGAAGAAGTTGGGGGCAAACTAGCCGAAATCAATACCGAAATGGACGAAAAAAAGCAGGCTGCCCTGACTGTGGAAACCCAACTTCGGGGAAATGAATCAAGAGTTGAGGAGCTTAAACTTAGAATTAGTAAGCTTGACGAAGAGATTTCCGGGGTTCAGCAGGCTGTTTTTGACCTGTCTAGCGCGGTAGAAAGAAACGAAGCGGCAGTCAATGTAGCGGAAGAGCGCCGGCGCGGTTTGAACCGGGATAGAGACAGGCTCACTGCTGAATTAGCCGATATGAAACACCGTATAGATGAAGTGAAGAATCAATACGCCGGGGAAGAAGATGCATTGGCCAAAATCCGTCAGGAGATTGCCGCCGGTCATATAGAAACTGCCGCCCGGGAAGCTGAACTGGCTGATTTAGTTAATAGTCTGGCCGAAGGGGATGCCGGCATTGAAAGTGGTAAAGGCGATATCATTGAAATACTTCATGGCATCGCTGAAGTTCGCAATGAAATAGGTAATTATGCAGTACAGGAAAAAAACCATGAAAAAAGGATTGCTCAACTCACCGTCGAAAGGGCAGCTGCTGAAAAACAGGCGGCAGAAAACAGCACGGTGCTGGCATTTACTAAACAGGATTGCAATGCTGTAACAGTAAACATAAAGAAGAATGATGCTGCTTTGACTGAGCTGGCCCAAGAACAGGGCGACAGCGAAAAAAAACTGTTCTCTTTGCGCGGTGACTTGTCTGCGCAACAAAAAACTGTCGGTGTTAAAGAATCCAGGCTCAGGGTTTTAAAAGAAATGCAGCAGCAGTATGAAGGCTTTCATAAAGGGGTCCGGGAAGTGCTGAAGGCCGGGCAGGCAGGGAAGCTGCAGGGAATATGCGGTGTTTTGGCAGAACTCTTGCAAGTACCTGAGGAATACGCCGTGGCTATTGAAGTTGCATTGGGCGGGGCGGTGCAGTTTATTGTTTCCGGGACTGATGGTGATGCCCAGCGGGCTATTGAATACTTGAAGGCCAACAAGGCCGGGCGGGCTACTTTTTTACCTTTAAACACCATTAAAAATAATGAACACGATAAATCCCTGCAAAAAATCATTAATTCTAAGGGGTGTTTGGGCACAGCAGCCGGTTTAGTTAAAATAGATGAACAGTATAATAACATCCTGCAGTTTTTATTGGGGCGCATCGCTATCTTTCAAAACCTTGAACTGGCCAGGCAGGTGGCCAAAGATGCCGGTTACCGTTATAAGTTTGTTACTCTGGACGGAGAGATTATCAATCCCGGAGGTAGCTTTACGGGAGGCAGTTTTGCCAGAGGAAACGCCACTCTCCTGGGCCGGATGAGTGAAATTGATAATCTGGAAAAAGAACTGACCCGACTGCAAGGAGTTTTAGAGAAACAACGGGCGGACGAAAATAATAAGCAACAAGAAATTAACCAAATTAAATATAATATTGAGCATTTGCGTAATGAAAATCAGATGCAACAACTACAATTGACAGGTATCAAAAAAGACCTTGAACAGCGGGAGGTAGAACAGGTAAGGATTGAACGGCTGATAAAGTCCGCTGACCTGGAAATCGAGCAGGAAAGTGTTGAAATTAAGCGCCTGCGTGACAAAAGAGAAGTTTTAAAAGAAAAACTTGGGCAACTTGAAAATAAAAACAAAGAACTTGAGCATAGTATCGGTAGATTACAGGAAGCTGTAAAAGACCAACAGGAATTTCGGGAACAGATAACTTCCCGGATTACCGCGTCAAGAGTCCGGCTTGCCGCACTGCAGCAAGAAGAAACCGGGTATGAAGAACTTTTGGCCCGGGCGCACCGCAGTGTGGAGGAATACCGGCAGCAGGCCGTGGATAAAGAAGCAAAATTGGCTGAAATCGGCTTAACCGGTACCCGGCTTGATGAAGAAATTACCGTGCTAAAAGAGCAGATTATCAGACAAGTGGACAAAAAAGGCAGTACCGGCGAGCAGCTAAATGCTCTTAAAGGTGAAAGGCAGAGTGACCGTGCCGGTCTCAATGACCTGGAAATTCATATTAAACAATTGCAGAAGCAGTTTGGCTATTTGCAGGAACAGGCCCACAGTTTTGATGTCCGCCGCGCCAGGCTGGAAATGGAGATGGAAAATGCAAGGCAGCGCTTAATGGAAGAACACGGTCTGACTTTTGAAGAAGCCGTTTTAAATAAAACAGAAATAAAAAACCGGCGTGAAGTAGCATCCCGGATAAAGGAACTAAAAGGACATATTTCTGGCTTGGGTACCGTTAACCTTGGAGCTATCGAAGAATTTGCCCGAGTCAATGAACGATATGAGTTTCTTACTGCTCAGCATAAAGATCTGGAAGAAGCCAAGAATTCATTATACACGGTTATAGCTGAGATGGATGATATTATGACAGGTCGCTTCCGGGAAGCATTTCAGCTAATCAACAGTAATTTCCGCGAAGTTTTCAGTGCGCTGTTTGGTGGCGGCAATGCTGATTTACAGCTTACCGATAGTACCGACATGCTGGAAACTGGCATTGAGATTATCGCCCAGCCACCCGGCAAAAAGCCCCAACATCTTTCACTGCTCTCCGGCGGTGAACGGGCCTTAACGGCCATTGCTTTATTATTTGCTATACTAAAGGTTAAACCTAGTCCTTTCTGTGTGTTGGACGAAATTGAAGCTGCCCTTGACGAAGCTAATGTTGACAGGTTTGCCGCTTTTATGAAAGAATTTGCTGATCAGTCCCAGTTTATCGTGGTAACTCACCGCAAAGGCACTATGGAAGTGGCGGATATTCTGTATGGTGTGACTATGGATGAGTCGGGTGTTACAAAAATGGTTTCCATGCGTTTAGCAGAAGCCGTGGACAAAGTCAGTTGAGGGGTATAGCTTATTTCCCGGCAGGATAAAATAACCTTTAACTAAGGCACATTGGCCCAAAAAATCGTGTGCCATTTAACAGGAGGTTAATGTGGAAATAAGGGGAATAGCGAAATACATTGTCAATGATATGATTAAGCGTACCAATGAGCTTAGTCAGGGTCGAAACGCCGGTTGTTTCGGCCTGGTTAATCGGGATGGAATAATAGACCGGACCACCGAAATTAGCGATGGCGGTTTGTCCGGTATGCCATTGCGACAACAATTAAACAATATTATATCCATGACTAACAAATGTTTACTTGAAGGACTGGAGCATTTGCCGGATAATGCCGTGCTGATAACCACCAGACCCGGACATACTGGTTTGATAACGGATGTTAACGGGGTGGATTTTTTTAATCTTCCGTTAGTTGCTATCGGCATCAAACAAGAAAATTTGGCCGGTGTAGGATTAATTTATCCCCGACCGGAGTTTTTTGACCTGGCAACAGAGACTGAACAAATTGATCTGCGTATTCTGGCCGCCAAAACCATGGAGGAAGAAAAAGAAATCATGCGCCGTTCGACGGAGATGAGCCTTAAATTCCTGGAGCTCTCCACGGTTATTCCGTTAGCAGACATACCTGAACAACCCCGTCTTACAAAGGAGGATTTTACAAAACCGGACTGGAAGTTGCCCAGGCTTGGTGTTAATTCTATTTCGGAGGAACTGGCCAGACAACTAGTTGATAAATCCATGGAAGTCGGCCAGGGCAGGGAAGTTGCCATGATGGCAAAAATTGACAATAATGGCCATGTGGTGGCAGAAGGTAATATGGTAGTAGGTGGTATTGGCTATGTGCCATCCAGGTTATTAGCGGCAAGTTGTGTGGATATTAAAGGCAAGTCTTTGCGTCAGATATATGCCAGGGAAATCCCGGAAAATGCAGTTATTGTGCACACCCATCCCGGTGGTACCGGGGTTATGCATATAGGGGATGCCAATGCCGGACCGGGAACATGGGGGCGGCCAATTATTGCCATCGGACATGATAGTTCCGGCAAAGTGCGAGGTGCCACCGTCATAGCAACGGTGGAACAGATCTTTAGCCTGGCCGAAGAAGATGAGCGGCTCGGGCAAAAGTTTTTTGAAGCCAAAACTCCGGCAGAGGAAAGCGAAATTAGGAACCGAAAATTTGGCGTAGCCCAGGAGTACACGAATTTATGCAAACCAATTGAGATAAAACAATATATATGGTAAAATGTTGTAGGTTAAGGTGTGTCCTTAACCTTTCAATTTAGTATCAAGGAGGGTACGGAGTGGGCTTTTTTGATAAGTTAAAAGCTGGTCTGACTAAAACACGTCAAGGCTTTGTGGAAAAAATAGAAACCCTGGTTACCGGACGAAAAAAAATTGATGATGAGCTTTTTGAGGAATTGGAAGAAATCCTTATTCAGGCAGATGTAGGTGTAAATACCGCAGTAGCATTGGTGGAAGAGCTACGGCGGCGGGCAAAAGAACGCAAGATTGAAGATGCTGTGGAACTGAAACCGATTTTACAGGAACAGATTACCGAGATTCTCACTGGCGCAGATGTACCGTTAAATATAAATGGGACAGCACCGGTTATTATCATGGTAGTGGGGGTGAACGGTGTCGGTAAGACCACTACTATAGGTAAATTGGCTAACCGTTTTAAGGATGAGGGCAAAAAAGTTTTGATTGCCGCCGGTGATACCTTTCGGGCGGCTGCCATTGATCAACTTGAAATTTGGGGCAACAGAACAGGTGTTGACGTCATCAAACATCGCGAAGGGGCTGACCCGGCTGCCGTGGTTTATGATGCTATTCAGGCATCCCGGGCCAGAAATTTGGATATTCTGATTGTTGATACAGCTGGTCGGTTACATACCAAATCAAATTTAATGGAGGAACTTAAGAAGGTTTTTCGGGTTGTTTCCCGGGAAATTCCCACCGCGCCTCATGAAGTGTTACTTGTCTTAGATGCCACCACCGGGCAGAATGCCATTAATCAAGCCAAAACATTTGATGCTGCCGTTGGTGTAACCGGTATTGTGCTGACCAAGTTGGACGGAACCGCTAAGGGCGGTGTAATTATTGGAATTAAGGCGGAACTGGATATTCCTGTAAAACTAATCGGGATTGGTGAAAAAACAGATGACCTCAGGGATTTTCAGGCCGGAGACTTTGCCGCTGCATTATTTGAGAAGTAATGCAGCAAATACAGAAGCAGGTACAGAAGCATACAGGAGGTACAATAGATGCCCAAGATTGCCATCATTGGGGGAACCGGGGTTTATGATCCCCAGATATTAAGTGAGATTACCGTGGAGACCATTAAAACGGCTTATGGTCAGGTAACAATTAAAATCGGTACTTATGCCAACAAGAAAGTGGCTTTTCTGGCCCGGCACGGCGAAAACCATGCTGTTCCACCGCACAAAGTAAATTACCGGGCTAATATACTGGCTCTTAAAGAACTGGGCGTTGAGAAGATCATTGCCACGGCCGCAACCGGGTCACTGAATCTGGAGATGAGACCGGGTGATTTCGTGCTGGTTAATCAGTTTATCGATTTTACCAAGAACAGGCCGCAGACCTTTTATGAAGACGGCGAACAAGGTGTTGTACATATTGATATGACCGAACCGTATTGCAAAGTGGTACGGGACGTGCTCGCCAAAGCCGGTGCGAACTTGGATATAAAAATATATGACCAAGGTACATATGTATGTACAGAAGGCCCACGCTTTGAAACACCCGCGGAAATTAAAATGTACAGTCACCTGGGCGGTGACCTGGTGGGAATGACCACCGTGCCTGAGGCGGTACTGGCCAGAGAAGCCGAAATATGTTACGCCACGGTGGCAGCAGTAACAAATTTTGCTGCCGGAATTTCACCCACCCCATTAACTCATGCTGAAGTACTGGAAGCCATGAATAACAATAATGACAATCTAAAAAAACTGATCATGCAGGCCGTTGCTATCATGCCGGCAGAACGTAGCTGCACATGCAAAACTGCCCTTGGTGAACTGGGCAGTCTGGGGTCAGGAAAAGGAGAATGAGTTTGCATACCATGAGATGGGTGGATAACACCCTGGAATTGCTGGATCAAACGAAACTTCCCCATAATGTAGAATATGTCTCTTGCCGAACATATAATGATGTGGCCGAAGCCATCAAGACCATGCAGGTACGGGGAGCGCCGGCTATTGGAGCAGCAGCAGCTTTCGGGATGGTGCTGGGGGCCCGGTCATTTAGTTCCTGCGCTCATGAAGAGTTTTTTCGCAGTATAGAACAGATTGCCAATACACTTGCGGCCACCAGACCTACCGCAGTTAACCTTTTTTGGGCCATCAACCGCATGCGCAAAATAGCCGAAACAAATTCAGACCGACCAGTGGTTGACATCCTGCGGATAATGACCGTAGAAGCCGGTCGAATTTTTGCCGAAGATATTGAAATGAACAGAAGTATTGGCCGGTTTGGCAATGAATTGGTGCCACCGGAGGCGAGCATCCTTACCCACTGCAATGCCGGTGCATTGGCTACCGCCGGTTATGGCACCGCGCTGGGGGTAATCAGAGCAGCGCATGAAGCAGGAAAAAGAATTCATGTTTATGCTGATGAAACCAGGCCATTGTTGCAGGGGGCCCGGCTTACCGCCTGGGAATTGATGCAGGACAATATCCCGGTGACCCTGATTACAGATAACATGGCCGGCTACCTGATGCGGCAGGGCAAAATTCACCTGGCTGTTGTTGGTGCCGACCGGATTACGGCTAATGGAGATGTGGCCAATAAAATTGGTACATATACAGTAGCAGTGCTGGCAAAGGAAAACAATGTGCCTTTTTATGTGGCGGCACCTGCTTCAACTATTGATTTGGCGCTGGCAAATGGTGATGATATTCCGATTGAGGAAAGAGACCACCGGGAAGTGGCGGAAGTCTTTGGCGTCGGTTTAGCACCTAAAGGTGTGCGGATTTATAATCCCGCCTTTGATGTTACTCCGCATCATTTAATCAAAGGCATTATTACCGACCGGGGGGTCATATATCCACCATATGAAGATAATCTAAAGAAAATCTTTGGTTAATATATACATAAAATATGATAACATTGAGGGAGGTAATTAAATGGATTACATAGTTCGTGACATTAAGCTGGCCCCCGGGGGCAAGTTGAAGATTGACTGGGTTAAAGAACACATGCCTGTCTTAAATGAAATAAAAAAGGATTTTGAGGCCAACCAGCCATTTAAGGGGAAAAGGGTTGCGGTAAGCGTACATCTGGAAGCAAAGACAGCCTATTTGGCGCAAGTACTAAAAGCCGGAGGAGCGGAAGTGATTGTTACCGGCAGCAACCCCTTATCCACCCAGGATGACATTGCTGCTGCCCTGGTGGCAGACGGTATCCAGGTGTTTGCCTGGTATAACGCTACCCCGGCAGAATATGAAGAGCACCTGGTCAAGGTTTTGGAAACCAGACCACAGATTATTATTGATGATGGTGGTGACTTGGTAAATATACTGCACAATGAGCGTCAGGACCTGCTGCCTGGCGTAATCGGTGGTGCTGAAGAGACTACCACCGGCATCCTGCGGCTCAGGGCCATGGAACAAGAAGGCTTATTAAAGTTTCCCATGATGGCAGTTAATGATGCCTATTGCAAACATCTTTTTGATAACCGGTACGGTACCGGGGAGTCGGTATGGACCGGTATCATGCGGACCACCAACCTTATTGTCTCCGGTAAAAATGTTGTTGTTGCAGGCTATGGTTGGTGCGGCAAAGGCATTGCCATGAAGGCCAAAGGGCTGGGCGCCAGGGTCATTATAACTGAGATTGATCCCATTAAGGCCATCGAAGCTCATATGGACGGCTTCCAGGTAATGACCATGGATGACGCCGCAATATTAGGTGATGTGTTCATTACCGTGACCGGCTGCAAGGACGTTATTCGCGGCAAACATTTTGAAAAAATGAAAAACGGGGTGCTGCTGGCAAACGCCGGGCATTTTGATGTGGAAATCAATATACCGGAACTGGCTGCACTTGCCGGAACGAAAAGGGTGGTGCGCCAGAATATCGAGGAATTTATTCTTGCCGACGGCCGCAAAATATACTTGCTGGCAGAAGGCCGGTTGGTTAACCTGGCGGCCGGTGACGGCCACCCGGCGGAAATTATGGATATGTCTTTTGCCATTCAGGCTCTTTCCGCCAAATATATCAACGATCAGGCCGGACAGTTGGATAACCGGGTTTACCCGGTGGCTCAGGAAATAGACAACCGCGTAGCCGAAATCAAAATACGCTCATTGGGAGCTACCATAGATAAACTAACGTCGGAACAGGAAACATATTTATATGGTTGGGAACACGGTGCATAGAGGGTGGTGAATATGCAAATAACGCTGAAAGTTTTTGCCACGCTGCGGAATTATCTTAAATCCGGTGAAGCTACCTATATCCATGAGGGGCCCCTTAGTGTCCGGGAGCTTATCCGGGCTTATGATATACCGGAAGCTGAAGCGACTATAATTCTGGTTAACGGCATCCATTGTGCGTTGGAAAAAGACCTGGTTGACGGCGATACGGTCAGTGTTTTTCCGCCAGTGGGCGGAGGTTAAATACGGGTCGGGAGGACTAAAAATGTACGGGTGGATGGGCCGGTTACTGAGAATTGATTTAACCACAAAAAGAATAACTGAAGAAACCTGGCCCGCCGGCATCAGGGAAAAATTCTTGGGCGGTCGGGGGCTTGGCACATATTTAGTTCACAAAGAAGTAACTCCTGCTACCGATGCGCTTAGCCCGGGCAACCGGTTGGTGTTTACAGTCGGTCCCCTGACAGGCACCCGTGTACCCACCTCGGGGCGGTTCAGCGTTTCTACCAAGTCACCGCTAACCGGTACAATATTCGACTCCAATTCCGGAGGTATTTGGGGTGCCAGATTAAAGAAATGTGGTTACGATGGCATAATTATTCAGGGCGCAGCAGAAATGCCTGTTTATATTATAATTACAGAAGCTGGTGCAGAAATCAAAGATGCCCGCAAGTATTGGGGATTGGACGTGCCGGCGACTACCGACAGGCTGTTGCAGGATATTGGTGATGATGGTTTCAGTGTGGCCTGTATCGGGCCGGCCGGTGAAAACAAGGTTAAGCTGGCGGCAATAATGAATGACCGCAGCCGGGCCTTGGGCCGCGGTGGCGTTGGAGCCGTTATGGGCGCCAAAAATTTAAAAGCAATAATGGTTAAAGGTACCCGCAAAGTACCTGTGGCTGACAGCGATAAACTTGATTTTATACTTTATGAAACTAATAAGTGGATTAAAGCCAATCCTATCACCTCTCAGGGCCTGCCCGAATTTGGCACCCCGGTACTGGTAAACCTGTTCAATGAGATGGGTATTTTTCCGGCCAGGAATTTTCAGGCTTCCCAGTTCCCGCAAGCAGGGCAGATTTCCGGCGAAACTCTGGCTGAGACCCTGACGATCAAAAAAACCGGTTGTTACGCCTGTCCAATTCAGTGCACCAGAGTAACCGGTACCAAAAACAATACCGGGGAAGGTCCCGAATACGAATCAATCTGGGCTTTAGGTCCACAGTGCGGGATTAGCGACCTGGAATTAATTACAGAAGCTAACTATCTATGCAACCGCTTGGGATTAGATACCATATCTGTCGGGGTAACCATTGGTTTTGCTATGGAATTGCAGGAAAAGGGGATTTATAACACCGGTCTTAATTTTGGTGATACGGGCAAACTGTTAGACCTGATAAGGGAAATTGCCGGGCGGAAAGGTTTAGGTGCCTTGTTAGGTGAAGGTACCCAACTACTGGCTGCTGATCTGGGCGGGCAGGAATTTGCCATGCAGGTCAAAGGTCTGGAGCTACCGGCTTATGACCCGCGGGGTTTGCAGGGCATGGGACTTGGTTTTGCCACCTCTAACCGGGGCGGCTGTCATTTGCGGGCCTATATGGTTGGACCGGAAGCCCTTGGCGTCCCGAAAATGGTAGATCGTTTTGCCACCTCAGGCAAAGCCGGCTTAACCATTTTTTATCAGAATGTCAATGCCGCAGTCGATTCATTAATCTTATGCCGTTTTTTAGGTCTGGCTGTTTCGGAAGAGTATTTTGCCCGCCTATTGAGCGCCGTTACCGGGGAAACATATCAACCCCAGGACCTGCATGTTATTGGTGAGCGCATATGGAATCTGGAGCGGTTGTTCAATATAAGAGAAGGTTTTACTAGGGAAAACGACACTTTACCGTCAAGGCTGCTGCAAGAACCGGTTGCAGCCGGGCCTTCCGCCGGCCGGGTAGTTGAGTTGCAGCCGATGCTTGAAGAATATTATCGTTTCCGCGGCTGGAATAATAATGGTATCCCTGCAGAGGCCAAACTGGCGCAGTTGGGATTGGAGGCAAACTGATGATCAGGGATTTTCAACGCATTGGCCGGGACCTTTTCCTAGCCGGTCTGAACAGTTCCCATAGTGGTAATCTCAGTGTCCGTCTGGGTGACCGGGTGGTAATTACCAGGCGGGGTTCAATGCTGGGTCATTTGGAAGAGCAGGATTTGATTGAAACCGGTTTGCACAAAAACGATGCTCACATTACTCTGGCCTCAACAGAGATTGGAGTTCACCGGGCCATATTTAAAGGGACTGCCGCCCTTGCTATAGTACATGCTCACCCGGTATATGCCACTGCTTTATCACTTATTGATAATGAAATTATCCCGATTGATTCGGAAGGGCAATACTTGCTGCACAAAATCCCTGTGCTGGGAGTGGAACATACTGTGGGTTCACAGGAAGTGGCGGCAAAACTGCCTGAATTACTAAAGGAATATAAGATTGTCATGGTGCGCGGCCATGGCAGTTTTGCTGTCGGCCAGTTACTGGAAGAAGCTTACCAATGGACGTCCAGCCTGGAGAATATCTGTAAAATCATTTATCTGACCCGAACTTTGCAGGGTGAAGTGAGGGATAAGAAAAACATTAAATACAATCAGTGGTAGGAGGCATTAGCGTGAGTAGAATATTAATTAAAGGCGCCACCGTCATACCTATGACAGGCCAGGAAAACATTATTCAAAACGGCGAAATCACTATTGATGCCGGCAAAATCAAGACAGTAGGTCCGGCAGGTACGATAGAGAAAGGCTGGATAGCGGATAAAACAATTGACGCCACAGGTATGGTGGCATTACCGGGGCTGATCAACTGTCATACCCATGCCGCGATGACACTGCTCAGGAGTTATGCCGACGACCTGCCGCTGATGCAGTGGCTCTCTGAACGTATCTGGCCGCTGGAAGATCGTTTAACCGGGGAAGACGTATATTGGGGAACTATGCTGTGTACGCTGGAAATGATTAAATCGGGGACAACCACCTTCGCCGATATGTACTTTTTCATGGATGAAGCAGCCAAAGCCGTCCGGCAAAGCGGTATCAGGGCCAGCCTGTCCAGGGGCATGATCGGGGTAGCCCCTACCGCTCAAATAGCGCTGGAAGAAAGTGAGGCTTTTGTTCAAACATGGCATGGC
>CAZWUW010000002.1:0-94211 GCA_964636895.1 uncultured Eubacteriales bacterium | reverse complement strand
ATATGCTTCCGGTGCAACGCCGCCTGTTTTAGCCAGCGGCCCAAAGACTCTGGCCAGCACTGCAGCTATGTCACCGGGTTCTCCTGCGGTTGCCTTCCCCAGTGCCGTGGCATCCTTAATATACTCCAAAGCAGCTTGAGCAGCCATCTCCCCTTCGGCAAAACACCCACTCACGTATTTCTTAGGCGCTCCCCCGACCACATCCCCGGCGGCAAAAAGTCCCTCTACAGTTGACCTCCGACCGGTATCCACCCAATAGCCGGCCTGGCCGTGACCGCCCACAATATATGGTTCAGAGCCGCATATTTCCAAAGGCGCGCTGTTTGGTTCCGCACCCTCATCAGCCCATTTTAGGATAAGCCCAGGCGACATATTCAGGTAAGCTTCCTTCAGCCGGCTGTTTTCCCCGGCCGGAATACCAGTGAAGTCCAGGTAGCACGGTCCCCGCCCAGCTTTGTTTTCTTCAATGACGGCATACATTCGCATGGGGGTGGTTTTGCTGCCATATTTATGCTGATAAGTCTCGCCCAGGGCATTTACCTGCCTGGCCCTCACCCCCTGGGCAATTGTCCCGGTGGGAGAAATCACATCCTTTATCCTAAGCGCAATAAACCGCATCTCAAAGGTGGTCATTTCAGCACCGGCCCTAATGCCCATGGCAAAGCCGGTGCCCACATTAAAAGGGCAGTACCACATTTTATGCCTGGCCGAACCTTCGTTATTTGGCCTGTATATGCCGGCGGCCCCGCCGGTAGCGCAGATTACAGCCTTGGCATTGATTACATAGAACTTCTTTGCTCTGGCCGAAAAGGCATATAACCCGGCAACCCGACCATTTTTTACAATGTAATCCACCGCCACGGTTCTGTTTAATATGGTTGCGCCGGACTTTTCCATAGCGGCGGCAATAACGGGCTTGATGCTCTCCCCGACGATTTCCACATTCCGCCGGCCCCTTTTTTTATAACGCCCCTGCTCATCTTTAATAAAGGGAAGTCCCCAGGACTCCAGTTTTTCCGTGACCCTGTTGAGCCGCTCGGCGATGGTGAATACCAGGTCTTCCCGGACTAAACCGGCAGAATCCTGCTTTACATAATCTACAAATGATTCCGGTGTCTCTCCGGGGTTGAGGTAAGCATTAATGGCATTTACCCCCGCCGCCAGGCAGCCGCTCCTTTTTACATGAGCCTTTTCGACTACCAGCACATTGGCAGCGGGGCTCATTTCTTTTAGCGTTATGGCCGCAAAGCAACCGGCTGCCCCGCCCCCGACCACCACAATATCGGCCGATAATTCGGCCACCGAAACCTTGTCGGCAGCATTTTTCATCTGCCCTCCCGATACTAGGTTGTCATTTACAGTCATGTCACCACCCCTATGGCCTGATAATCTGCCGCTCGGCCAGGAAACTGATGACTTTTCCCACGGACTCATGTAAAGTTTCTCCAGCTGTGTCCAGTACCAATTCGGGTGCCGCCGGTTCCTCATAAGGCGCCGAAATCCCTGTGAATTCCTTTATTTCACCGGCCCTGGCCTTTTGGTAAAGGCCTTTGACATCCCTTTTTGCACATTCTTCCACCGGGCAATTGACGTAAATTTCGATAAAATCCCCCTCCGCCAAAAGCGCCCTGGCCAGGTCACGATCGGCCCGGTAAGGGGAAATAAAAGCGGTCAAGGCAAGCACCCCGGCGTCGGCAAAGAGTTTGGCCACCTCGCCAATCCTGCGGATATTTTCTGTGCGGTCTGCAGGCGAAAAACCGAGGTTTTTGTTCAAGCCAAAACGGATATTATCACCATCCAAAACATAAGACAGGTGCCCGGCGGCAAATAACCGTTTTTCCACTTCCCGCGCCACAGTTGACTTGCCGGAACCGGACAGGCCGGTGAACCAGAGCACCACGCCCTTTTGTTTTAATAGCTCCTCCCGGTCACTCTTGGACACATTGCCCCCATGCCAAACGATATTGGTTGCCTTTTGGACTGTCATTATTATCTAACCTCCTCTTTTTTTACATGACAAAACCAGTGATTAAGCCACTATATGCAATAATCCTCAGGGATAAAAATCTTCAAATCTCTTGGCTTAACAAAAACAACTTCCCCGGTTTTCAGCGCCAATTCCTGGTACCGTGTTTTATGCAGTTCCACCTCCACCAGTTCACCTGTATCCTCCCGCTGCAATTCAAGATAAACTACCGGCCCGATGCTCCGGCAATAAAGCAAGCGCGCCGGGATGAATTCCCTGCCGTTGGCCTCACGCTCTATTTCAATATCATAAGGACGGACATAACTGACAGCCCTAGTATCCGTGGTATTGGCATACTCAGGTGCCTCCAGCTCAATAGCGCCGATGGTCACCCGACCTTTATGGATGCGCCCGTGAAAAAGGTTCACATTGCCCAGAAAGTTATAAACAAAAGGACTGTTGGGGCGCTCATAAACCTCTTCCGGTGTGCCTAACTGCTGTATTTGGCCTTCATTTAGGATTACAATACGGTCGGCAACATCCAGGGCTTCCTCCTGGTCATGGGTCACAAAAACACTGGTCACGTGAAGCTCGTCATGCAGGCGCCGCAGCCAGCGCCGCAGTTCCTTACGGACTTTGGCATCCAACGCCCCAAAAGGTTCATCCAGCAGTAGCACCTGCGGTTCCACAGCCAGCGCCCGCGCCAGGGCCACCCGCTGCCGCTGGCCGCCTGAAAGCTGACCAGGGAAACGGTTAGCTAATCCCTCCAGCTTAACCAGAGCGAGCAGTTGGTGCACTTTTTCATGAATCTCCTGTTTGGTCGGCCGGAGGCTGCGCGGGCGGACTTTTAAACCAAAAGCTATATTTTCAAAGACATTCATATGGCGAAATAAGGCATAATGCTGAAATACAAAACCCACCTGTCTTTCCCTGACATCCCCGGCCGTATGATCCTTGCCGTCAAAAAGGATTGCCCCCCGGTCGGCTACTTCCAAACCGGCGATAATACGCAACAGAGTGGTTTTACCGGAACCGGATGGGCCTAGGAGCGCCACCAGTTCTCCGGTCGGGACCGTTAAGTTAACGTTATTCAGCGCTGTGAACGAGCCAAACTGTTTGGTTACATTAACCATTTCGATGCCCATACTGCACCCCCTTTACAATTTTATTAGCGTCCACTCTCTTTTAGTTGCTGTTTTAATTTCCATTCAGCAATATTTTTAACTACCAAAGTAATGATAGCCATCAACGACATTAGGGAAGCCACTGCAAAAGCGGCAACAAACTGGTACTCATTGTATAGAATCTCCACATGCAGGGGCATTGTGTTGGTAAGCCCGCGAATATGCCCGGATACCACCGATACCGCCCCAAATTCACCTACAGCTCTGGCACTGGTAAGAATTACGCCATATATCAGCCCCCATTTAATATTTGGCAGAGTAACATGCCAAAAAGTTTTCCAGCCGCCGGCTCCAAGCATCAGGGCAGCTTCCTCTTCCATCGTCCCCTGGGCATGCATAAGAGGAATAAGTTCCCGGGCCACAAAGGGAAAAGTAACAAACACTGTAGCCAGGACAATACCGGGCACAGCAAAAATAATCTTCACCTCCCGGGCTTCCAGCCATGGGCCGAAAAGGCCGGGAGCGCCAAAGAGAGACACAAAAATTAGCCCTGCAATTACGGGCGAAACGGCAAAAGGCAAGTCTATAAGCGTAATCAGAAAGTTCTTGCCTATAAAATCATACTTGGCGATAGACCAGGCAGCCGCCAGACCGAAAACCGTGTTCAAAGGCACGGCAATGGCTACGGTGAACAACGTAAGACGAACAGCCGCCAGGGCATCAGGCTCAGTAACGGCAGCCAGGTAAAGGGCTGCCCCTGCTTCAAAAGCTTTGGCAAAAACGGCAATCAGCGGAATAAAAAGAACTAATGCCAGAAACCCCAGCGCAATTGCGGTTAAAGTCCGGCGAACCGCCGGTGATTCAGTTGCAGCCATCTTATCAGCCTCCTTAGTTAAAGGTATGCCGCTTACCGCTCCACCACTGTAAGATATTAATCAGGAAAAGCAGCACAAAAGAAATTATCAGCATCAGCGCCGCTACCGCGTTAGCGCCTGCATAATCATACTGTTCAAGCTTGGTCATAATCAGCAGGGGCGTAATTTCCGTACGCATGGGCATGTTTCCGGAAATAAATACTACCGAACCATATTCCCCCAATGCCCGGGCAAAGGCCAAAGCAAACCCGGCCAGTAAAGCCGGCAATAATTCCGGAAAGATTACCCGGATAAAAGTCATTAGCCGTCCGGCGCCCAGGCTGGCAGCAGCCTCTTCCACCTCTTTGTCCAGGGATTGCAGCACCGGCTGAACCATCCGCACCACAAAGGGCAAACCGATAAAGATAAGCGCAATAATGACCCCCAGCGGCGTAAAGGCGGCCTTAATCCCCAGCAAGGCCAGATACTTGCCAATCCAGCCGTTCCCGGCATACAGGGCGGTCAGGGAAATGCCGGCCACGGCTGTTGGCAGGGCAAAGGGCAGGTCCACTAACCCGTCGATAATCCGCTTACCGGGAAAAGAATAACGGACCAACACCCATGCTACCAGCAGACCAAAAAAGGCATTAACGGAGGCAGCTATAAAGGCTGCCCCGAAACTTAATTTATATGATGCGACAAGCCGCGGCTGGGCAACGGTCTCCCAGAAAAACCCCCATCCCGCGCCGGCGGTTTTAACGAATATTGTGGATAGCGGAAGCAACACTAAAAAACCGATATACATCATGGTAAAACCCATGGTAAGGCCAAAACCGGGTATTATGCTGTGCTTCCGGATATGGAGTGATTTAAATGCCATAGTCAAATCCCTTCTTTACTTGGCTTTGGCCGTATAGATCCGGTCAAAAATCCCACCATCACTGAAATGCGTTTTCTGGGCCTTTTGCCAGCCGCCAAACACATCATCAATTGTAAACAAATTGACCTGCGGGAATTGACCGGCATATTTCCCGGCTACTACCTCGCTGCGCGGACGGTAGTAGTGCTTTGCGGCGATTTCCTGGCCTTCAACGGTATAGAGGTACTCCAGATAGGCCTGGGCCACCTGACGGGTTCCGCGCTTATCGGCCACTTTATCAACTACGGTTACCGGGGGCTCGGCAAGAATACTTATAGAAGGAACCACTATCTCAAATTTATCCTTGCCCAGGTCATTAGCTACCAGGATGGCTTCATTTTCCCAGGAGATAAATACATCACCAAGGCCACGCTCCACAAAAGTAGTGGTAGACCCCCGGGCACCAGAATCCAGCACCGGCACATTTTTATACAGCTTGTTAACAAACTCCTGGGCCTTGGCTTCATCATTATTGTTTTTCTTCAGGGCATACCCCCAGGCCGCCAGGTAATTCCAGCGGGCACCGCCCGATGTTTTGGGATTGGGTATAATCACCGACACGCCGGGTTTTACTAAATCATCCCAATCTTTGATAGCTTTCGGATTTCCTTTACGTACAAGAAAAACGATTGTCGATGTATAGGGCGTGGAATTGTTGGGCAGGCGTTGCTGCCAGTCCTCCGGAATAAGTTGAGACTCCGCCAGTTTATCAATGTCGTATGCCAGGGCTAAGGTCACTACATCGGCTTCCAGCCCGTCGATCACCGCCCGACCCTGTTTGCCGGAGCCACCGTGGGACTGATTGATGGTGACATCCTGCCCGTTTTTATCCTTCCAGTACTTGATAAATGCCTGGTTAAACTCTTTATACAACTCCCGGGTAGGATCATAAGAAACATTGAGTAACTCTACCGCTTCAGGAATTGCCTCTTGCGCAACCTTGGCTGCAGGTTTCTGCTTTTTCCCGCAACCCGTCAGACTGATAACAAGCAGTGATAACAGGATAACTGTAAAGGTAAGCTTTAGCGCCTTTGATTTAAACACATTAATCCTCTCCTTCGTATTATTATTTTTTTTGAAAAAAAAGAGACCCTCCCTCCCTTAGATAAATAAGGTTAGAGAACGCCTCCAGTTGTCTGGTTAGCTACTCATTTTGACCGGTTAACTACTTATTATATTATTTCCTAGTTTTTCGATTGATTTAATTGTATTTTATCCATTGATTAACATTTTGTCAATAGAAATAATTTAGCAAAAAAAATAGCGGCGTTATTTTACCGATTGTTCCTCGCTAGCCACTCTTCATATGAGCGGCGTATTTTGCTATGCATCGGAGCCTCCTTCATAAACGTCAGGAAATGCGTTGCAGGAAAACCGGTTAACGGTATCCGGGCAATTGTCCTGAGTATCCTTTTGATGCCAAAAAGCTCCTGCCGGAGTTTGTGATACTCTTCCTCCCGTCTTTTGGCCGTCATTTCCGGGTCAGGATGATCAAATACCGCCCTCAGGCCTGTGAAATGTTCAAAACCAAGGCCCGGTATCAGATGCTCCCGGTATTCCTCAAAAAGCTCGGTGCCCGGCAGGGGCATCAATAAAATTGGATGAATCCCCACATTAAGGGCCTCCGCCAGTTCAAGCGTCCTTTGATAGCTTTCGAACGAGTCCTGACGCCCCCCCAGCACAATAAAAAGGACGACATAGATTCCATGGCTCTGAATCCGCTTTATAGCGTCTATCCTTGCGTTTCCCTGCTTATGTTCGGCCTTGAAGTGTCTGACGGTATCTATCGACTCACTTTCCCAGCCGGCCATAACGGAAAAAAGTCCGCTTTTCCGGGCGGCCGCCAATAACCGGTCGCCCATCGGAGCCTGTACCGTTTTCAGGTCGCCAAAACCAAACCAATGTTTCCCGGAAGTCCGGGCCAGCTCCCCAAACAACGCAATATTTCTTTCTATATCGCCGCCCCAGATATTATCATCACCGTTAAACCAAATGCGCCCAGCCCTGGCCGCAACCTCAGCCGTCACCTCCGGGATGGGGCGGTAGCGGATGGTTGAGCCATAATAACGCGGCACACTGCAAAAAGTACAATGATATGGACAACCCCGCATAGTAAAAAAAGCCCGGAAACGGTAGTTCGCCTTAAGACTGCTGTCAACAGGCATGGGCAGGGCATCCAGGGGAAAAGGCCGGCCATGATAAAACTGCTTAATACGGCCCGCCCGGGCATCAGCCAATACTTCAGCCCAAATGGATTCCGCTTCGCCAATGACCACGGCGTCTGCATGAGAGGCCGCCTCTTCCGGCATTATCGTAGGATGAATCCCACCCAATACTACCGGTATACCTCTTAAACGGCAAACTCCGGCGAAACGATAAGCCCATGGCGCGGTAACTGTCATAACGCTAATAGCAACCAGGTCGGTAGCTAACTGTAAAGGGTCCATACCACTGCGGTTGGCATCGATCAGCTCAACTTCCATGTCCGGGTCGGCGCAAGCCGTCAGACCCGCCAGATATTCCAGAATGGGCGGCACTACTGGCACCAGCTCGGCAAAAGGGAATTGCGGAAAAATTATAGTTATTTTCATACCACTTTGCCAACTCCCAGCAGCCAGTCTTTGACCATGCCGCCTGGGGTTTCCGTATGATAGCCGGGCAAGTTAACGGAACGTCCGAGAATTTCAAAACCCGTTGCTGTTTCGTAGCCGATATTATCTGTCTGAACAGCCAAAACGGTGGCCCGGTTAGTTAGGTCATAATGCCTGATCAGACCCATTTCCCCCCTGGGCAGCCGCTTTCCCGTCCTGACCCCGACAACTACGCTCCTGGTCCAGGGCAAGTCCACCTTGTACCGCTCCTGCACCGCTTGGCCGCGGTAATAATCCCGGAGTACATTATCAAAATAATTGGTGCCGCTCTCTCCCATGCCCAAAGTATTAATGCAAAAATGCCAGGGCACACCAAAAAATTCTTCCACCAAAGCATAATACTGCTCCCTTGAACAATCGCCGAAAGTTCCCTGATAACCGCCGCCGTCACAAACCCGGCTGCCGGGCGGCAGTTGAAATTTAAGGCCTTTGGGCCGGCATTGGTTAAAAAAGTAAACAAAGCCCGAAGTGGCACCTATCAGGCAAACCTGTTCACCGTCCGCCTGCGCTTCTTCGAGCGCCGTAATCAGCTCATCCAGCGCCAACCCCCGGGGGCTGATAAAATATGCGCTTTTGTCCGTCCCAAACTCATTCTTGGCCTGCTCCAGTCCATATGCCATCGGCATGCCGGGCGCAACTTTGGGTGAAGGCACCAATAAAAGCATCCTCATCCGAGCCACATCCGGGAAGATAAACTCTTTAGTCAGCATATAATTGCACTTCTTTATAATCTCCAAGCTGTTTTTGTCCCGATATATTTTCCCTCTGGCATCGGGATTGGTAGTACCGCTGGTCAACAAGGCAAGTTCCGTTTCTTCCAGCGGGAAGGACGCAATGATATTTTCTTTAAAAGCCTGGGTAGGAATAGCGGGAATTTCAGACCAGTGGGATACACCGTCAGGTGAAACTCCCCTGACCTGGCAGAGGCTATGGTAGACTTCGTTTTCACAATACTGAAAAGCGAACTGTTGCAGCGCCAGCTCGTTAAATCCGGCATCATCAGTGTGGTCAATACCTTTTTCTATAAAGGCGAGAATTCCCCGGTCCAAAGCTTCCTGCTTGACAGGTTTTTTTTCCATCTGGCCCTTCCCCCTAAATATCTTGTTGCTAATATACCTGGCTTTCTAATAGGCATTCGGGTTCACAAATCTGTCATGCAGGGTCGGATACAAATATGGAGCACCAAAAAAAGAAAACACCAGCACGATAACGGCGACAAGACATAACCAGGCCGCTGCCGTCCCTTTAACCCCCGTAATTCTTAGATGCAGATACCCGCCGTAAACCAGCCAGCTAACCAGGGACCAGGTTTCGATAGGGTCCCAGCCCCAAAAACGGCCCCAGGAATCAAAGGCCCAGAAAGCGCCGGAGGCAATCATCAGTCCCATGGTCACAAAAGCAAAAATTGACAGGCGATAACACCAGTAATCAAGCCTTTCCAATTGAGGCAAAGCAGCCAGCAGCGGGTTAACCAGGCCCTTTTTTTCCTGCCTGTGTTTGGCCAGGTAGATAACAGCCAGTCCCGCCGATACCGCTACCGCACCAAGGGCCAAGGTGGCAAATATAATATGCACCCACAGCCAGTAAGTAAAATATGTTTGGGGCTGTACTGTTATTTCGTTGGGACTCATTACACCGACGCCGGTCATCAGCATCACCGCCGGCAGCACAACCAGCCCGGAAATCTTTAAGGCCGGTTTCCGCCACTGGATGAACACATAAAACAACAGGACGCCACCGGCATATACAGTATATACTTCGTAAGGCCCGATGCTGGGAATATGGCCGGTCTGCATCCACCGCAGCACCAAGGCTGCCAGCATCGGCAGCAAAGCCAGGAACGAGGAAATAACCCCGTACTTTACCAAGTCAGCTTTTTTAAAGCTTATCCCGGCAATAAAAAAAAGGGTGCCGATTAAACAAATAACAATAGATCCCCAGAATAGAACCATCTGTGTCTGTATATCAGTCAGTATATCAATCATGTTTTAATGCTCCTTCCGGACTTGGACATGGCCAGGACGGACAACCCCAGGGCTACCACCATAGTTCCGGCAAATAATAGCTGTCCTCCGGGGTCATAAACGACAGTCATCTCTGTCCATGGTTTTGCTTCTCTGAAGGTCACCCGGTACCCTGCCAGCTCAAGGCTTTCCCCCCGCCGGAGGAGCTTTTGCTTGGCCGGCGCATTTTTTTCCAATACTGTCACAAATAAACCGGGGCTGCCTAATCGGCCGGATTTGTTGATAATACCCGCGCCGCCCTGGCCGCCAAGATCAGGATAAAAATTAAAACTGAGTGGATAAGGTAGTATATCTGTTCTAAATCCGGCCCGTTTGTACGCCTTCACCCCGTCGGAAAACTCTGTTGTCTCCATAGACACGGTAATATCAGGCAGCTTTTCCCCTTTAGGGCCGGTAAAACTTAGACTTACTGCGTAACCGGTTAAACCGGGATATAAATATAAGCTCCGGTAGGAAAACTTCTGCCGGTCGGCTAATTCTCGCCGGGCTACCATGTTATTGTCCACTGCCACCTCGACCAGAGAATTGACATTTTTGATTTTCCAGTTATCAAGTTCGATTCTCTGCTTACGCAGAGTAATGGAAATTCTATCCAGGCCTTGCATGCTAAACAATGGCTTTTTGGTTAACTCAGCGATAGGCACATGTTTTGTCTCATCCTGAATCAGCACGGCTTTGCCCTGGACCCGGTAATTGCCGGATAAAAACGTGCCGGTAATTACTATAATCAGTCCGATATGGAATAACGGCGAGCCCCAGCGACCTGCACCCCGACCGCCGGACCTGAGCCGCCGCACCACTCCGTCTATAGTGCAGGCAGTAAGGTTCAGCAGCATCAACAACACCATCAGCTGAAACCAACCGTAGCCGTAAATCTTCCCGGTAGTCCCGGCGGCGCCGGGAACCGGCGCCTGCCAGCGGGCCGCCTGGATCAACATATCGGCGGCTACTGCCGTGGCTATGGCCAGTATAAGCACAACAGCCAGCGTTTTTGATTTGGCAAAAGCCCATATTTTTGACTTTAAGACCTTTTTTTCCATCATTTATCCCCTGTGCGGCTAAGACTGGGCAGAGTTAGAAGGGCTTATAAGCTCCTGGTTGATAGTGGAAGCTGCAGGCATCATGGGCCGGGAATACGGCGCCGTGGTAATGACAGCTGCTGCAAGTGCGGCCAAAATCCGCTGTCATTGGAGTTGAAGTCACATGATTCGCGGGATCCCGGTGACAACTTAAACAATCGCTGTGGAAATTCTCGGCATTTCCGACATGGCAGCTCTGGCAGTAAGCGGTGACCTGGGTATTGTTGTTCAGGTTCGTTACAGTAAGGCCGGTTTTTGCATTGACCGTATCCCTTAAGTGGTATGTGTTTGCATTACCGTGCGGGTCATGGCAATCATCACAAGCCAGCCGGCCAATCCCGGCCAGATATGGTGCAAAAAGGCCCGGATTGGTGCCGACGGCATCCCCATGTTTATCACTAATCATACTTGTCGCAATATTGCGTGGCGGTACCGTTCCCATGAGTACTCCTGAGGGCGGCGCATTATCATGGCACTTGTTGCAGAACACGGAGTTTTCCTTATTCGTAAAGAAGTTTACAGCCGTATCATTTACATAAACTCCTGTGGCTAGTTGGTCCCAAGCCTTGGTGGTGAAGTTCCAGATATGGATGGTGGTGTTATAACCGGGTGTGGGTTCCCCGTAGCCGACCCATCTTACAGACAACTTATTAATGGCATCTTTTGCCTCATCAACCCGGAATTTAAATAGCTGATAATTAAAAGCGCCGTCAGCTGCAACAAGGTTTGTAATCCACCAGGAACTATCCATTACGGAGGCTCTGTTTTTCTGCCCATTGTCGGCAGCGGTACCGGGGGTATCAAGGGTAGGCAGGGTATCCTTTTCCCAGGCTTCGGAGCCGGGCGAGTTAGGTAAATAGAGCTTACTTGCGCCCGATATGCCAATACCCACTGCCAGATAATTAGTATTCAGCGAATAATGAGCAGAAGGTTTGTCCGTTGGAAAAACTGACGCTTTTTGCATACCGGAGCCATAAACTACTCTTGTATCATCCCCACCCGCACTGTCAGCAGACTTTTCAACCTGGCCAGCATCATCGCTAAAGAGGCTCTGCAGCCAGTTAACAAACTGCATCCAATAACCGGCAAGATTAGCCCACAAACCTGAGTCCGGGTCATGCTCGCGCGTATTCCACTCCTCATCATATGCTTTCAGTTCGGCCGGATATTCTGCCGGCTCATAGGGGTAGCGGGTCATATCCCGGAATGGCAGCGGACCTGAATTATAAGGCTGCTGCTCCTTAAAGTAAGCCCAGGGCTTTAACACAAACGACCTGGTCATGCCGGGGGCTGCCGGCGGCAAAGCCTCAAAGCTTAAAGTTAATTCATCGCCCATGCCCATCACGATAAGTTTATCGTCAACCTCGTTTATAAGGGGCAGCACGTCTCCATATTTGGTAAACCTGCCTTCATGACGCGGAATCTTAGCGGAGCGTTTTTTATCATAATCAAAACCGGGCGCGGGATATTTTGTCATTTCGGCAAGACCGGCGAAATCCAGAGTTGCTTCCTTTAAACTCAGGTCAGAGAACTGCATGTCCGCCTGATGGGTGGTGTCTACACCTACATAATCAATATGGGGTCTATACATGCCCCTTAACCGGACTATGTAATCCTTAGTCCCCTCAGGAAATTTTCCCGTCAGGTCAAGGATAACGGTTTTGGAATAACCCTGCATAAACATAATCGGCTCTGACTTCCAGGTCCCGTCAGGCTGCAGGATTTCCAACTGAGTGGCCGCCGTCTTGATACCTTTTTTAGCTTTTGCCAGTCTTTCTGCCCGCACCTTTTCACCGGCAAACTCGGTCCAGCCGGTGACCACCAGTTTTATTTCCCTGGCTTTGCTCAGGTCCCCAAGCTCAAAGGTGAACTGATTATCGTCCCACAATTTCCCGGTTGCATGGCGGTTATCCTGCTTGCTGATCAGGTCGGTGATGTCAGCCGGAGTTGTGGGTCGGCCGCCGGAATAGACCGGATTATTTACATATGTAGCCTTTTTTAACGGTTTTAAATGCTCACCATAAGTATGCACTTTATATGGCTGCTGCCGCCGCACTAAATCATTTAGTCCTATCCGGGTGCCGGCCGGATGGTCGACCGCCTGCAGCACCATGTTGTCAATATAATCTATCTCGTACTGGTCATTCTTTATTTTGATCAGATAGCGGCCATCCTGCTCGATCAAATTTTCAGCGGGAATAACTGTCTGTTCGTTTGGTACGGGTTTGACAAACTGTCCCGGGGCAAGCTCCAGCCCAAGGATGCCCCCTGCCGCGAGGTCCGTATTATACAAAAACTTTTCACCATTCCAGGTATATAATATGGGACAAGATTCTATTACCGGCGGCGAAGCCGGCCCGATATGGGTAAAGGATGCCCAGGTAGTGAAGGGCCCTTCATTGCCGTAAATATCCCTTGCTTTAACCCGCCACGAATAAGTGACCGTGTCATTATTCGAAACTGTTTTGTTCCAAAAGGTCTGCCCGACCGGCAGCCAGCCGGAATTTGTCCCGTCGTTTACCTCAACATAATAACTGACCGCATCACCGTCCGGGTCAATAGCCGAGTCCCATAAAAGCTGAATTGTCTCTGTAAAATTGCCTGCCGGAATAGGATCCGGCAAATACCGCTGGTTGGTAGGGGTCCCCGGCGGATTGGAAAGCCTGAATACATTGTCCGCAGAATAGCTGACATTCCCTATCCGGTCAGTGGATTTGACCCGGTAATGGTAGTCTATGCCCCATTGCAGGCCGGTCAGGTCAATTGAATACGAATTGATGAAGTAAGTTGACGGATTACCTGTGTTATATACATAGCTGGTGGTGGTGCCCCATTCCACGATTCGGGAGGCAAATTCATCAGTATTCCAGGTTATCCTGACACTATATGCGGCAGTGTTTACCGTGTGGTTGAGGCCGCTTATTACCGGGGGTATCCCGTCATGTCTGGCTCTGGCCATAACATATACCGTCCCGTCGGAATAAACATAATTGCCAACCCCTTTGTCAATCCACTGACTCATGGCGGTAAAACGGTTATCGGGATTGACTGTTTTTATCACAGCATCATTCACATGCGGGTTATGGCAGTTAATACATTCCACCTTGGTACCATACAGTGACTGCTCGCCATAATCAACACTGTGCCGTGATGTATAGCCGATAGTGCTGGTAAACTTATCCCGGTATACGGCACCGGTGGCGGAATTAGCGGCATCGCTGTGGCAGCCGAACCCATTGGCAAAACATGTGTTGGTAACAGTGCCTTTCAATTGTTTGGTCGCGCCGCTTGACCCGTGCACGGCATGACAGTTAATGCAGGCCCCCGGGGTTCCGGCAGACGTAGTGCTGACCACTTCTAATTCGATATAGTTGGTATTCAAGGAATAGTGAATACTGCCCGGTCGCGCGGAATCCACAGCAGCCAGCTTTGCCTCCTGCGCACGGTCTGCCGCAGCCTCTTTAGGCCGGTCGGAAACTACACCTTTAAACAGGGTGCGCCAAAACTCCGCCAAGCGGCTAAAAATCTTCTCCAAGAACAGTTTAATTCTTTCCAGCATACCTGGTTTTGGGTTTTCCTTAAACCCGTCCCGGTGCACCCTGGTATTCCATTCTTCGACATATTTTTTCAGTTCCTCGGGGTACTCTCCCAATGAATCCGGATACTTGGACATATCCATGCCCCGGTAAGGCATCGGCTCAACCTTGTCCCGCACCTTGTAATAAGTCCAGGGCTTTAGCACAAAGGACCGGGTCATCCCCGAAGCCGTCGCCGGCAGGGCCTCGAATCCCACCGTCAGCTCGTCACCGGTGTCCATTACCACCAGCTGATCATCCACTTTTTTTACCAAAGGCAGCACATTGCCGTATTTGGTAAACCTTCCTTCGTGGGTATAAGACTTTTCGGCCAGCTTATAATATTCAAAATACGGCTCCGGTGACTGGCTGCCTTTGGAAAGCCCTCTGAACCCAAGAGTGGCATCCAATAAAGGGAGATCCGTCACCTTTATGTCCGCCTGGGCCGAAGTATCAACTCCGACAAAATCTAGATTTGGCCTGTATAAACCCCTGAGGCGCACTTCAAATTCCCTGGTTCCCCGGGGGAATTTACCTGACAGGTCAAGCACGGCTGTCTTGCCGGAGCCGAACATAAACCTAATCGGCTCCGACTTCCATGTCCCGTCCGGCTGCCGGATTTCCAGCAATGAGGGCGCGGTCTTAATCCCCTTCTTGGCTTTACGCAGCCTTTCTTTTATTTCTCCTTCATTAGCAAACTTCGTCCAGCCTGCTACAACCAGCTTAATATCCTTAGCGCTGCTCAAGTCACCAAGATTAAAGGTAAACTGGTTATCATCCCACAAACTGCCTGCCGCATGCTTTTTATCCCTTTTGCTTACCAGTGCGGTGACATCGACCGGAGGCTTTGATTTACCTCCGGAATAAACCGGGTTGTTATAATATGTAGCCTTTTTCACGGGCCGTACGTTTTTACTAAAGGTATAGGTTTTCCACGGTTCACTTGACCGCGTAAAATCGTTCTGGGCGATTTGGGTGCCGACCGGATGGTCGACCGCCTGCAGCGCCAAATTATCAATGAAGTCTATTTCATCCTGGTCATTTTTTATTTTTAGTATGTACTTCCCGTCTTTAACTGCCAGCATATCCCCGTTAATTACCGACTGCTCATCTGGGATAGGCTGCTGGAATTTCCCCGGAGTCAGTTCAAGCCCAATAAAAGCGCCGGGGGTGATTTCGGAAGTAAAACGAAACTTTTTGCCGTCCCAGGTGTATAGAATCGGACAGGAATCTTTGGGTGCCGATATATAAAAGCTACGACTGGCCGAGGTCGACTGCATAAGCGGATGGCTGGCATCCCTGGCGATAACCCGCCAATGAAAATCACCGTAACCCAGGCTGACATTCCACCCCTGGGTCGGGGGATTGCCGGCATCTTCATCAACCCAGGGACTGGCGGTAACGATATTGGTAAAACCTGCATCATATGCTACCTGCAGCATGTACTGAACAGGATCACCATTGGGGTCATTTACCGTGTTCCATCTGAGATTCAAGTTCACCGGCGTTACAGTAATATCTATCATGCTTGCCTGGGCAACCGTAGTGGGTGCCGGTGGCGGGTCACTGAGCCGGAAGGTGCGCTCGGCGGAAACAGTCTGGTTGCCTAATTGATCCTCTGATCGGACACGGTAATAATAATTCACGTTCTTGGTCAGACCGGTCAAATCAAAGGAATGGGGTGTCTTGTAAGTAGCGTTGGCGACAGTAGTCCCATAAGCCGGCGTTGTACCGTAATCCACCCAGGATCTGGCCAACTCATTGGTATTCCAGGTAATTCTCACTGATGAAATCGAAAGCACCCTATCGGCCAAACCGGATAATACTGGCGCAGTTCCGTCATGAGCCGCGCCGGCCAGGAAAAAAACTTCCCCAGCGCCGTCAATATAATTACTCACATTGGATTTAACTGTATTAAACACACCTTCTACACCCTGGTCCTTAGAAAACAGTTTCTCCCAGCCACCGACCCCACTGTTAAAGCTCCGGTTCCAGATGGAAAATTCGGTCTTATGGTTGGGCGTGGGCTCACCGTAACCTACCCATTTGGGCCTGAGTTCATTAATGCTGGCCAGCGGTTCAGAAAGCTTAAAACGGTACATTTGGGTATTGTAAACATCTTGGACAGTAGCCAGGCCGGTCCTTAAGCGGGATGTATCCCAGCCAAAAAGCGGGGCCAAATCACTTACGGAAGCCCCCGGGCTGCCCGGCGCTTGACTGCCGGTAGCCTGCCAGACCGCAAACCCCTGCGAATTAGCCGTGTACATAGCGCCTGTCTGCGTTGGGCCAGCAGCTGTCGAATGCGGAATACTGTTATATGTTGAAATGCTGCGATAAGAATAATTTGCCGGACGAATTACCGAAGGGGCATCGTGGCACTTGACACATAAATCGTTATCCCCGCCCCTTCTGTAATCAGCAAGGCCTGTTTTACCATGGGGTTCGTGACAGTTAAGACACAAGGTCGGGGCATAGCTTGTCCCCGGATAAACAGTCAGCGCCACGGTGGAGGTTAACGTGGAACCGTGTTTGGTAGGGTTATAAACAGCAGCACCTTTGTAATTCCTGATACCGTCGGTATGGCAACCGTAACAAAGAGTATTGTTATTTCCCGTAACCGGCCGCAGAATGCCTGTCTGGTCATAAACAACATCCTGCAGCAGGGGTTTGTAAGGCGAACCATGGGGCTGGTGGCAGCGGCTGCATTTAATTTGAGTACCCGAAGCAGGAGGAGTCATAGCAGTATCATGGGGAGTATACACGTAACTGGTCAGCATGTCGCCGCCGGGCAGGGCGCTGCCGCCCCCGTGGCAGCCACCACAGACGGCATTCCCGGAAGCATATGCCGCATCTCCAACAGCCAAAAGCCTCGGCGTGACCCCAGGGGCCAGGTGGGCATCATGACAATTGCTGCAAAGTTGGGCACCGGTTGGTACAGGATGATAGGAAGCATATACCGAACTGCCGATAACAGTTTCACCGAACCGGCTTCTTACATTAAAGTTGCTTTTTGTGCCGTCATGGCAGGAATAACAAGTTTCCCGCTGCGTAGCGAGTTTTAATATCTCCACGGAAAAGGCGCTGTGCCCTGAATGGCATTTTCCGCACATAGTCGTACTGCGGTCATAGTTACCGTGTGGGTTAACAAATACACCGCCGGCCAAACCGGTATTCTTTACATAAAAGTATAAGAAACCCCCGGCCAGCATAGAAACAGTCAGTATAATTACTATTTTAGACAACCGTTTCATTATTACCCACCCCGCAACAAAACATACTAGTAACCGCTCTACATACACTCCGAAACAAATGCAAAAAATAATTACTGCCTGCATTTTTTTAAATATTGTTTATAAATTACAAATTCTATATTTTATATTTTTTCCCTCTTAAATTCCGACAAAAAAATGCTTTTTGTTTTTTTCCCGAGTTTTTCATGCCGTCAACAAAGGTCAAAACATATATTATTTTAATGGAACTTCAATATTTGCGGACATGCCGGATTTTAACCGTCCTTTATTATCTTTTATAGTAACTTTTATTTTGGTAGCCATATGTTTACTGTCAGATGTAGATTGCTTATCTTTGGGTGTATATTCATGCTTTAAGGCAATATAACTGACTTTGCCGGTCTGAACTCCGATAGCGGTCGTTACCGCCAGTGACTGATTATAATAAATTTTGTCTAAATATTCATCAGGTATATAGCTGAGCACATATAAACCGTTTGTAACAGCTATATCAGCAATGTTGCTGCCCACATTAACTACATCACCCAGTTCAAAGTTTTTACTTATTATTATTCCATCCTCTAAAGCAACAATATTGCAGTTATTTAAAGTATTCCGAGCTTGGTTTAATTGGGCGACAGCTTGGTCAAAATCAGCTTGCGCAGCATTAATAGTCTGCTTGGTGGCCCCGCTTTGCAGTAAATCTAATTGTGCATTGGCAGCATCATAATTAGCCCTGGCCGCGCTAAATTGCATTTTGGCATTTTCTAACTGATATTTGGCTGTAGAAAGCTGGTTGGCCGCTGTATCTGATTTATATTTGGCCTTATCCAGTTCATCCTTTGATAATGCCCCTTCTTTATATAGTGTTAAAGTCTTCTTATATTGCGCATCCACATAATCATAGGTTATCTGTGCCGAACTTAAGGCTTTCTGAGCAATGGAAACACCATTTAGCTGTTCTTTGGCCGCCCGCACCTGGGCCTCGGCCTGCGCTATTTGTTGTGGACGGGCCCCGGCCTGCAATTCCTCCAGCTTTGCTTTTTTCATATTTACAATTGCCTGCAATTGATCGACTACATATTTTTGATTCGTATTATCTATTACAGCAATAATATCACCCCGTTTTACCAGCTCGCCCTGTTGCTTGTTCATTTTTATGATTTTACCGGAAACGGTACTGATGGCAGATATAATATTGTTTTGAATATCTCCCTGCAATGTTAAATTACCTGGATTTGCAGAACAGCCTGCAACAATAAAGGCCAAACACAAAATACACAGAAATATTTTTTTCATGACATCACCCCTCCGAGCCCGCTCATAATGTACTGCACCAGATAATCAGTTTCTTTTTCACTATCCCAGGCGAATTCAAACATTGCTATATAACGTGTAAACAAGTAACCAAAAATAGAAGTAAGCAGCAGATTAACAATAGAAACACTTGGTATGTCAATGATTTGTCCTTGTTCTTTGAACTTATCTAAAGCTTTAACAAGTTTACCCATAGCAGGGAATAAGATTGTTTCAGAGATTTTTGTTCGCAGTTCGGGGTGAAAGGGAGTTTCCTGAAATAAAACCTTAATCAGCGTCATATTGGCAGCTGCAAAATTCATTCGGTTTTGGATAATTGCTCTCAAAAAGTCTTCGAATTTTTCGTGGGGGTGCTCAATAATTCTACTAATATCGTGCAGAAAAACTTTTGCCAATGATGATTTGCTTAAATAATCCGGAATGGCCAACAACAGGTCTTTTTTTGTTTTGTAGTGATGAAAAATGGTTCCCTCGCCGACTCCGGCTTTTTTGGCAATGACGCTGGTAGTGGTGGCGGAGTAGCCTTTTTCGGCAAAAATCTCTATAGCTGCGCTGATAATGCTGATTTGCTTATCTGTCATACTTTTAACCGGCAATCCTATCACCTCATCTACAGTTTAAATTTTACGATATTTTTTGAGGGCAGCTACGTTTGCAGCCATAAAGAAGATGCACACAGCAATGAGGACAAAGGCGTTAAAAACAATTTCCCCAAAGCCCTGGCCACGGATCATGATGTCCCGCAGAGCGTCGGCGGCGTACCATAAGGGCATCAGGCGGCCCACTGCCTGCAGCCAGGGGTCCATGGTGCTTAAGTCAAAGAGACCGGAAAAGAACACCTGGGGCACCACAATTATTGGCACGAACTGAATCATTTGCAGCTCGTTATTGGCGAAGGCGGAGATAAAGGTGCCGATGGTCAAGGCCACCATGGCGGTTGAAATGGTAATCAGCAGCACCAGGGCAAAGGAGCCCACCATCATCATATTCAGCACGTTGATGGAATACCAGGCAATCAGCGCCGACTGGATGACGGTAAAGGCGCCAAAGCCCAGGACATAACCCAGCACCAGCTCCCATCTGCGCAGCGGGGTGGCCAGCAGTCGTTCCAGGGTGCCGGAAGTGCGCTCACCGAGAAATGAAACGCCGGATATCAAAAAAACGAAAAAGAACACGAAAAACCCGATCAGGATGGGCCCCAGGGTGTCGAAGGAAGCCATGTTTTCGTAACCGTACAAATAAGTTATATCTGGCTCGGGGGCCGGTGACAATTGCCGAGAAACCTTCTGCATGAGCACAATCACGGCCTTGTTTTTATTGGGGTCGCTGCCCTCTAATTTGACATGGGGCACGCCGCTTTCAAAATTCATAATGGCGTCAATCTCCGCCGCATTAAGCGCCACCTCGGCCTCATATTCCGTGTACCGGATAACCTGGGCATCGTTATCTTCCATTTTGTTTACATAACTGATGGGCACATTTACGATGCCAATTTTGGGATGATAATCGTCCCCGCCAAAAATCAGGGACATCAAAGTCAACACAAATATCGGGGCAAAAATCATCAGCCCAATCGTCCGCTTATCATGCTTTAGCTGGAGCAAAATCCTGAACATAACTGCTATCGTTCTTATTTTGATGCACCTCCATAATACAGAAATGCTTCTTCAATGGTTTCCGAGGCCGTCGCACGTTTTAGCTCAGCAGGCGAATCTACGGCAATCAGTCTGCCCTCCCGAATCATGCCCAGGTTGTGACATTTTTCCGCCTCATCCATCACATGAGTAGTAACTACAATTGTCGTGCCCTGCTCACTTAATCTGTACAGTTCCTCCCAGACAGATTTGCGCAGTACCGGGTCAATCCCCACCGTAGGCTCATCCAGAATCAAAACCGCCGGCTCATGAATGATGGAAATGGCCAGGGACAACCGCCGCTTCATGCCCCCGGAATACTGCTTGACCTGCTTTTTTAAGTCATCCGCTAAGTTCACCAGCGCCATAACCTCATCAATTCTCTGCTTCTGCTTCGCCCCAGTAATATTATACAAAGTAGCAAAAAACTTAAGATTCTCCTCCGCCGTAAGCTCCCCATACAAAGCATCGGCCTGGGCCATATAGCCAATTTTATCAAGCATGGATAACTTAGGCATCTTTTCACCCAGCACAAAAACCTCGCCACCAGTAGCCTCATCAATCCCCGCAATCAGCTTAATCAGCGTAGTCTTCCCCGACCCCGACGGCCCCAAGAGCCCCAAAATCCGAGAATGAGGGACAGCCAGATTAATATCAAAAAGCACCTGCTTCTTACCAAAACTCCGGTTAACATTATAAACCTTAATGCAAAGAGAATCAGTCATTGCTTTCACTCTTTTCTTGTAGGGATATTGCTTCGCCCGAGTGAGTACTCGGTCTGATTTTAGTATATGGACTTGGTTGGGATTTGTCAAACCCCCGGAAACAAGAAAATTGACTTCGTCAACTTATTCTTCGATGTCAATTTTCTTGTTCAAAGGGGGCCAGCCCCCTATGACGTCGCTTCGCTCCTGTTACCCCCGAAGCATAGGGGGCATACCCCCTATAACCCCCCATGTTAAGGAAATTATCCACAGCTTGAAAAAAGCATAATTTCCTTAACATTAAAAAAGGAACTGGACGCATCCGATTCCCTTAGGTGTGGTCCGAAGACGTCCACCGCAACCTCCTATTGAAGCTTATCTCTTGCGCTTTCAAGCTCGGCAATATTTAGGCATACTTTGCGGCAAATAATCTACACTAGTAGCAAAAATATCAAGCACCTTGCGCCAAAATACTTTTTCTGAAGAACGAATGTCTCTGATACATTTAAGCAGTTCGTTTCGATACAAAAATCAAGAAATAAATTTGGCAGGCATAATAGCCTGCCTGTAAAATATGTTATTCATTCGTACAATATCTTTTAGAAATTATCCCAGTGCATTGGACAGGTAAGTGACGGGGGTAACTTTGTGCTAGCGTCACCCTTCGCTGCGTTAAGTTGGGCTTGGGTAAGAAAAATGCTCTTGCTAAGGTCAGCTCCTCTAATGTCAGCATCCCGGAAATCAGCCCCGATAAAATCAGCCCCACTCAGGTCAGCTCCTCTAAGATCGGCAGCAATAAGGCAGGCCCCTCTCAAGTTAGCGCCCCTTAAATCAATTTTTCTTAGGTCGACACCGGCAAAATCCGCTCCCTGACCCACGGCCTTCCGCCGCCCTGAAGGAGCCTTCAGCCCGCTACGGGCATCGGCTCGCACAAATTCACTAGTCTTAAGGAGCAGAGTATTAACCTTTGCCCGATGTTCCGCCACGTCCAGTTCCATTATGGATTCGGGGCTAAGTTGCGTAAGGCGTTTCGTCTCGTCAAGCATGGATCCTAGCGCACCATGGCTAGAACGGGCTAATTGTAAGGTCAGCGCTTCAGTCAAATACCAGAGTAACTCATGGAATTGCTGCATAATGAGAAACACCTTAAACATTTTCGCCGAAGATTCCGGGTTTTTCCGCCAGTCGTATCCACCGAAGCTGACTTGGGAAACCTTTTGCCCCGCGCCAAAGCAGTCAAATGCAAGGCAACCTTTAAGGCCCCGTACCATAAGGCTTTTGTGCACACAACAGCGAAAGTCTGGTTGCAGGTTAAAGCAAGGCTGACCTGCGTCTTTGTCGGTTGGGAAGCCTTCCGAAACTGAAAAATACAGTGCGACACAGCACAAACCGAAACAGTTTTCGCAGTCAGCTCGCAGATTGCGGCGACTCTTATCAGGGAAAGATTTCATATCTATTAACCTCGAAGTTAATTAATACAGCCAGCGGCATTAATACTGTACCATCCTGGGCTAGCTCCGCATAGTGCCCATCCTCTTTTTCAAGGCTAAAAAAGCCTGCTCTGCCCACCTGGAATTGTTCAGTATGGCCCGGCCAACACCGATAAGGTCCGCTTTGTCTTCAGCCAGCAATCGTTCAGCAGCCTGCACCTCAGTTATCCCGCCGGTGAGAATGACAGGTATTGACACCGCCTTTTTTAAGGCCTCGCTTAGCGGTGCGAAAAAACCTTGACCGGTAAGGTCCGGCACGCTATATCCACACAGACCGCCAGATACATCAATTATATTTACCCCGGCTTTTTCAAACTCCTGTGCAGCCACTTGACTATCTTCGATAGTCGTTCCACCGGGCATGAAATCGGCAGCGCCTAAACGCAAGAGCACAGGAAAATCCTTGCCCACCGCCGCACGCACTGCTTCAATCACCTGCAGATGAATACGGATCCGGTTATTAATATTTCCTCCATATTCGTCGTTACGCCGGTTAGTGAGTGGGGAGAAAAACTGGTTCAACAGGTAACCGTGGGCTGAGTGGATTTCTACGCCATCAAAACCTGCTGCTTTGGTCCGCCGGGCAGCCGCAGCAAAGGTCTTGATAATAACCGATATTTCCTGATGACTAAGTTCGCGCGGCGTGTTTCCCAGGCGCGGGTTGGTAACTGCTGATGGAGCAACGGGAGTTACCCCGATAATTTCTTTACTGGTGCCACTTCCGGCATGGTTTATCTGCATCACCGTCTTTGTACCATTCCTATGTATTACCTCCGCTAATTCTTTTAAAGCATCAATAGTGCTGTCATCAGCAACAGAAAGCTGATTTTCACTGACTTTTCCGTCCGGTGTAATGTAACTGTGTTCAATAATAACAAGAGAAATATATCCGCCCGCCGTTTTTTCGTTGTAATAGTCGAGCACCGCCGCACTTACCTTGCCATCAGATAAGGCCTTGGCAGTAGCCATCGGCGGCATAACCAAACGATTAGCCAAGGTAAGCGCTCCTGCTATTAATGGTTTAAGTAAATATGACAAGGACAAACCTCCTGTCTTCATTTATCATATTATGCTCACCACATTTACAGCAAATTATAAATATGTTTCGCAAATTTCCCAAAATCATCAAGCTGTCTCAGACTTTGATATACCATTTGGTTATCTATTTCCAAATAATCATACACAAGAATATTTCTACCCCCAACAACAATGTCCTTAGGTATATGTTACTTGCAACAAAATCTTTTGGCAAGAAAAAAACAGTCAAATGGCACTTTTACATCTTCATAGGCAATTGGGGGATGCTGACAGGGAGAAGGAGTATCATCCCGGACAACTCTGAATGGGCAGCAAAACTTCTGCAATAAAAATAAGGTTTATGCTGAATCAAGCTTCAGCACAAACCTATTTCTAAAAAAACAGTTATTTTCCATTATTACTTTTTTTCCCATCATTGATGATATTCTTTGACCGTCCAATTGACGTCAGACTCATAAACTTGATGCTATAATTCAAAGTCACCCGCCGCCTCAGGTTGATAGAGAATATTAACCACTTCCAACCGAACTATGCCACCTGGAACCTGCCAATTAACGATATCTCCTAGACGATAGCCAAGAATTGCTGTCCCTACTGGGGCCAATACAGAAATTTTATTGCCACTTAAATCTGCATCAGCCGGGTAAACTAGCGAATAAACCATTTCTTCCCCCGAATCTAAGTCCTTCAATACAACTTTTGAATTCATAGTAATAATATCATTAGGAATTTTCTCGGAAGAAACTACTTGTGCCCGATTCAGTTCGCGCTCAAGGTTAAAAAGGTATCCCTTATTACCCACTTCGAACTCTTTTGCTTCATCAATAAGTTTCTGCAATCTATTCCTATCAAGTTCTGTAATATAAATATTTCTTGACAAAGCAATCTACCTTTCTTATTCTTTGTAATTAATAAAGGTGAACTTGTAAAATATACATGCAAATTAAAATGGCTAATTATATCTATTATAGTTGAATTTTACTTTTGTGTAAAGATAAGTTTTGCCCGGTAACGGCCTAGTATAGTTTATTTTCTAGTTAAAGCAAATTGATCCAATCCCGTCTGCCATAAAGGATTCTGATCACCGTCAGCGTTGCATCCTTTTCAGAAATAATATAAAAGATGATATAGTTATCTACCATTATCTTTCGTATCTTTAGAATCGCAAGATTTTCATCAGCGATCAAGGAATGCCGTGCAGGCATCTCCGAAAGGCTCATAACAACTTCTTTAATCTTGTCCACAAACTTTGAGGCAATGGACGGTTCTCTAAGCTCATTCGCAATATATGCCGCAATGCTTTTCAAATCGTCTGCGGCAGGCTGGGTCATTAAAACCTTGTAGCCTTTCACACCTTAAGCCCTCTCTTAATTTGCTCAAATACATCCTCGGCAGGTAATACCTTACTATTTTCCATCGCCTCCATGCCCTCATCCAGCAGCTTATAGAGTTCAAATTTACCGACAAGCTTTTCAAAGGTCTCAATGCTCATGACAGCCAAATCACCCTGGCCGTTTTTTGTAATGTACACCGGCTCAGAATATTTATGGCAAAACTCAGAGATTTCATTGTACTTATTTCTTAAATCCGAACTCGGTCGAATCATTGGCATTTGGAACACCTCCGGCATTAATATATGCAAATTATATCAAAATATCGATACCAAATCAAGATGCTTATTATTGTCACATTACTGTTTTTTGTCTATACGATATTATTTTCGGGCATTCTATTAGAAATTGTATTATAGGAGGTGTTGCCCATGAAACTCACAGAGACGCCCAATAAACTTATAAATGAAAAAAGTCCTTATCTTCTTCAGCACGCCCAAAATCCAGTGGACTGGTTCCCTTGGGGAGACGAAGCCTTTGCAAAAGCAAAAACCGAAGATAAGCCCATTTTCCTCAGTATCGGCTATTCGACTTGTCACTGGTGTCATGTTATGGAAAGGGAATCCTTTGAAGACGAAGAAGTTGCCGCCATCCTGAATAATCATTTTATTTCCATCAAAGTAGACCGGGAAGAACGTCCCGACATTGACACAATTTATATGTCCGTCTGCCAGTCCATGACCGGCCACGGCGGCTGGCCGCTGACCGTGGTAATGACGCCGGACAAAAAGCCTTTTTTTGCCGGCACTTATTTTCCCAAAAACAACGCCCGCGGCATGCCGGATCTGACCAGCATCCTGCAGCGCATAGCGCATTTATGGCAAAACAACAAAACTGATCTGATTGATTCCGGCGATAAAATAGTTGAGGCAATTGAGAATTCTCTCTTTGCCCACGAAAAAGGTGAAATATCCCCGGCAACCTTGAACCGAGCCTTTGCTTATTACGAAAAAAGCTTTGATGCCCGGTACGGTGGTTTCGGGTCGGCTCCTAAATTCCCCACCCCCCACAACCTGTCCTTTTTACTGCGTTATTGGAAAATGACCGGAGATAAGGCGGCTTTGGAAATGGTGGAGAAAACTCTGGAGGCCATGTACCGGGGCGGTATATACGACCATATTGGCTTTGGCTATGCCCGTTACTCGACAGACAGACAATGGTTAGTGCCGCATTTTGAAAAAATGCTATACGATAACGCCCTGCTGGCCATGGCCTACCTTGAAGCCTTTCAGGCCACCGGTAAAGAGCAATACGCCAGGGTAGCGCGGGAGATTTTCACCTATGTGCTGCGAGACATGACCTCCTCCGAAGGGGCTTTTTATTCAGCGGAGGATGCCGACTCGGAAGGTGAGGAAGGCAAATTTTATGTCTGGACCCCGCAGGACGTTATGGAGGTGCTTGGCAGGAAGGAAGGCGAGCGCTTCTGCCGGACCTTCGACATAACTCGAGGCGGGAATTTTGAAGGCAAGAGCATCCCCAATCTTATTAACGCCGGTCAATCGAAAGAACGCGCCACCGGCCAAGCTATAGCCTTAGACGAAACCAAAGACTTGGCCCAAGCCAGAGAAAAACTATTCCAACGCCGGAATACTCGGGTGCCTCCCTTCAAAGATGACAAAATTCTTACCGCCTGGAATGGCCTGATGATTGCCGCTTTGGCCTTTGGCGGCCGGGTATTAGATGAACCGCACTATATCCAGGCGGCGGAAAAAGCGGCTGGATTTATCGCGGAACACCTATGCCGCCGCGAAGACGGGCGGCTGCTGGCCCGGTACCGGGACGGGGAAGCGGCTTACTTGGCTTATGCAGAAGATTATGCTTATCTCATCTGGGGTCTAATCGAGCTTTATCAGGCTAGTTTTAAACCGGCATACCTGAACCAGGCTTTGCAGCTAAACCACGACCTGCTAAAATACTTTTGGGATACCGAACACGGCGGGCTCTATCAGTATGGTTCAGATGCCGAAACCCTGATCACCCGGCCTAAAGAAATTTACGACGGGGCAATGCCTTCCGGCAATTCCGTTGCCGCCGCGAATTTCCTGCGGTTGGCGCGGCTTACAGGCGACGCGGGACTGGCAGAAACCGCCCAAAAGCAGCTTAAGGCCTTCGGCGGTACAGTTAACGAAACACCACCGGGGCATGCCCATTTCTTAATTGCCGCTTATTTAAACATTACACCGGGCATCAATGTTGACCTTGCAGGAGAGGAAGGAAAAGATGACCTGCAGCAGCTTAATAAAATAGTAAACAGTGGCTTCAAACCAAACCTGGTTATTTCGTTAAATCAGCCTGGAAAAACAATGGTTAACGGAAAGGCCGCAGCTTATGTTTGCAAAGATTTCTCTTGCTTGCCACCGATAACAGATTACGAACAATTGGCAGATATAATTGAATAATTATTAGTAAACAAACATAGAGTGCATAATCTTATGCACTCTATACACTTCAATTAGAGCCGCTACCTTTACCCCACAACCTTTACCCCACAACCTTTACCCCACAACCTTTACCCCACAACCTTTACCGCATTCTCTTTTATTTTTGTTACCAGCTCTACAATTTGCTTTTGTTTTAAGCCGTCAAAGAGCTTGACAAAGCTCTGGGGTTTATCAAAAGGCGGCTTAGTAAGATAATCCTCCGCTGTACCAAGCTCCCCGGTGAAAATATGCTCCAGGGTCTGGTAGTCAAGGGTGGTCAGGGGGATGTTGTTGCGCAGCTTATAAATGGCTATATTATCGCGGTTTTGTTCAATATAGCGGTTTACCTTCAGCTTATAATCCACGAAGTCATAAGCCTGCTCTATGGTTACTCCCTCTTTGATTTCCAGGATTTCGTCGGTGAGATTAGTGTAGATGGGGTTTCTGCCGCCGCCAGCATCAACGATAAACTTAATAAGACTGCGCAGTTCCACCCGCACCTGCTCAAAAATCAAAATATCGGGGTTTTGCCAAAACTCCTCGGTTCCGATGGTGTCGATAAGCGCCAGCTTTTCTTTTATCTGTGGAATCGTCGCCCGTTTAGAAAGCGCACGGCAAATGTCAATCAACCGCTGTTTGCCTTTATTAAACTGGCGCAACCCCTCAATCCGGGCAATCATAAGCCCATACATAAAATTGTCGAACCGTTTGGCATACTCATCCGTATCATACATATAGACAATCGGCGCAAGAAAAGTAATCAGGTTATGTTTGTCCAAATCTGAAAGGCAGACAAAAGCCGCCGTATTTTTGTATTTTTCGATGTATTGCAGCTGCAGTTTTACCGAAATAAGCTCGGTATTCAGGACAGTAATCTGCTGTAAAACGGCTTCAATCAGGCCGGTACGAATGGCCTGATAAGGCTCGTCGATAAAGGCAGACTGCTGTAAGTGTTGAATCAAGCGCACCCGCTTGGCAAAAATCGCTTCGGTGAGGCTTTGGGCTTCACTGCCGGGCAAGCCTTCCTTATGCGTGCGGAAAAACTCGAAGTTGCCGAGATAATCAAAGATGACAAAATGGGTTTTGTCCTGCCCTTCTCCAAACAGGTTTTTACACAGTCTGGTACCCCGGCCAATCATCTGCCAAAACTTTGTTTTAGAGCGAACACGCTTAAAAAATACCAGATTGACCAGCTCCGGCACATCAATGCCCGTATCCAGCATGTCCACCGACACTGCGATGTGCGGCTCTTTTTCGGCAATTTTAAAGTCACTGATGAGGGTCTGGGCATAGCTGTCGTCGCAGATTATCCGCTTGGCAAAACTGCCGCGATACTGCGGGTACAGCTTATCAAAGCGCTCGATGATGTATTGAGCATGTTTTTTGTTTTGGGCAAAAATAATGGTAGAGGAATGCACTTTATGTTTCAGGATATCGCGTAATCAGCTTGTCAAAATCTTCTTCAATGTTTCTCGAGCCGATAAGAGAGTTTAATATATTTAATTCCACCTTGATACTCTCCACATTTCGGTGAACCTTAGGGAAATCGACATAATAGCCATAATCGGATATGCTTCCCTTAAACTTTGAAAGCCAGTTTGAAAAGTTGCGCATTCTCTATCCCCCTTAAATTGCTTTTTGGCATTTATAGTACCTTTATTCATCATTCAGTTCTATAAACCTCGAAAGAAACAATGGTCGTGCATAAAACGCCCTTGATGTGCTGCCATGACCTGTGCCTTTTGTTCGCGGTTGCACATAATTACCCATTCTACCTGTTAAACAAGAAAACCCGCGAGATGGATCATTTAAACATGCTCGCACCATGTCATAATCTGCCTTAACCGCCGTATACAGTTCCCCGTCTAAATCAATCTCCGTAACTTTATGTACAAAAGCGGGTGCATCATAGCTGGATCCAACAACACGAGCTACAATTACCGCCTTACGAAGCTTAGCCAGCAGTGGCTATCTTCAAACGACGTTAGCTGAACATGGTAGGGGTCTATCATCGTAATCGCCATAGTTTCCTTAAAAGCAAGAGAGCCATCACGTTTGCGTTTGAGCGGAATGCTTTTTAACTCCCAAGAGCCAAAATTAGGACTCTGCGCAGAATTTATCGGAAGTCCTAAATAGCTCACAAACGTGTCCTGCCCAGCCTTTATTAACCTTACCATTACCTGCTGTTACTGTAACACCATAATGTTCTGCAAGTTTGTGCAAATCTTGTCCTTCAAGCTGTTTAAGCCTCCTTATTGCTTCATCTCTATCCACAATAAACCCCCATCTAATAATTTGCTATTAACAATTCGCTGACTTTCCCGCGTCCTTCTGCCACAGAATTTATCATCCTCGTGGCGTCGATGCGACGTATTTTATGTTTAGCATACAGTTTGTCAAAAAAGTCATCGTTCTTATCGGTATTTTTAGGGTCAGAGTTACTGGCAACAATGGCAGCGCCTTTTGCGCTCATTTCGTCAATAAACCTTGCCAATTCCATCTGCTCTTGGTCGCCAAATCCGTCCTGCGAATAAGCCGTGAAGCTCGATGTCGCCGAAAGCGGACGATAAGGCGGGTCAAAGTAAACAAATGTCTTTGAATCAATAAAATCAGCCGATTCCTTATAATCTCCGCATACGATTTTTACGCCTTGTACCCTTCTTGAGACCTCTCTCAAATTTTCCTCGTCGCAAATGGTCGGATTCTTATAGCTCCCCATCGGAACATTGAATCCTCCTTTGCTGTTCACTCGATAAAGACCATTAAAACAAGTCCTGTTCAGGAAGGTAAACAATGACGCAAGCTCCACATCATTCTCGTTGCCAGTTTTCAAGGCGTTAAACCTGTCGCGTTTGGCGTAGTAATAATCTTTCCGTTTATCCGTACCAAGCGGAAGGTAGTCTTTCTCAAGGGAACGCAAAGCAACAAGCAATTCCTCTAAATTGTCACGGATACTTATATATGTCTTTATCAATTCTCTGTTTATGTCACTTATATATATTTCTTCAAGGTCATAGCGGCTAATAACGTCAAACAATACTGCGCCACCCCCAACAAAAGGCTCGGCATATTTCGTGATTTTTTTCCCCAATTGTACTGGATAATAAGAGCGTATATTGTTCAGAATTTGAGCCTTGCCGCCAGCCCACTTTACAAATGGTTTTACAACGTAATTGCTTTTACCTAAAAAGCGCGTGGTTCGCGCATCATCCGGCTTTTTGGCCTGGCTTTATCGACAATGTCTTCATTGTTACTACTTCAAGGGTAGCATGTAAATTCTGCTTACCATAGAACCCGTATAAATCCTTTATTTCCAAGGGTTGGAGGCACGCTTTAATGCCGCCACACACTCCACTTATAACATTATTCGACTTAGTACCAATATATCCTTTTCATGGAATTAGTTGTAGTAAAAAAGTAGTGCCTATCAAATTGAGATAGCACTACTTTTTTTATGTATATTTTTCACATTAATCACCGTTTGTGTCTTTTTTTATAATATACAAGTTCCTCCAAATCCAATATTAATCCTGAAGCTTTCATGAAGTCCAGCCCAATTAAACCATCGATTCGTTCCCAACATGCTTTATCAACTCAATAACAACTTCCTTGTTATTTGTACTGTAAACATATTGACCTTCTTTGCTTTGAATAAACTCTTTCATTGCTTCCTTGTCGTCGTCAATTGCCTTAATTAGTGCGATATCATCAACATGCTCCTGATTACCCACAACATGAGACTTTACAATTTCAAACATAACAAACTGGTTTGGGTATAACTTTCTCACTTCTTCCCAAGTCATTAAAATCAACTCCATTCTTTTTTACTAACTGTATTATACCATTTTATACAAAAAACTTGACAATATTATTATCGGTTGCAGTGGTAATTCTGTCTAATTTTTTCGACACTATTCTCACCTTCTGCGAACAAAAAAAAAGCAGCTTCCGCTACCACTGCAAAACCGACCTCAATATTGTAAAGCTTCACCGGCAAGGCCTAAACTAATTGGCCTCTGTGCAACAGAAGCATAAAAGATTACCTTGGTCAAGGCCCCCTGCAATTCCCTGATGTTGGCATGCAATTGTTCGGCTATATAATTAATAACATCATCAGGAATCTGTAGGTTTTCGAATTGAATTCTTTTTTGTAAAATCGTTGTTCGGGTTTCAATATCAGGGTGCTTAATCTCTGCCATTAACCCACCCTCAAATCTTGAACGTAGGCTTTCCGCCAGAACAGGTATTTCCCCAGGGGGTTGGGCGCTGGATATTATAATTTGCTGGTTAGCCTCATACAAAGCATTAAAAGTGTGAAAAAGTTCTTCCTGCGTCCTTTCTCTGCCTGCCAGAAAATGAACATCATCAATGATGAGCATATCAAGTCCCCTGTATTTATCCCTAAAGTACACAGTCATATCATCCCGGATTGCGTTAATTAATTCATTGACAAATCCCTCTGCAGATACATATAAAACTTTAGTGCCAGGATTATTTTGCAATGCAAGATTCCCAACAGCCTGAATTAGATGGGTTTTGCCAAGCCCGACCCCGCCATATATAAAAAGCGGGTTACTATATTGCGCCTGTAATCCCGCTGCTGCAAGTGCGGCGGCATGGGCAAATTTGTTACTGCTGCCAACAACAAAGGTTTCGAATGTATACCGGGGATTGAGAGATGGCGGGAAAGTATATCCTGCACAATGGTCAATACTCATAATTTAAATCTCCCTTTTTCAGCTTTTTAGTTCTATTGCTATAGCCCAAATATATTTGCTATATCCTTATCGGCAATTTCTCTCTTGCTTTTCTTGCCTGCATTTTTCATCATGCTTTCCAGCTTTTGCTCCATCGATTTTCTGACAAGTTCTTGGCCATCCAAAGCTCTGAGCTCGAAAAAAAGCATAGGATTAACATCTAATCTGGCACCAACCCCATATAATACCGCCGCAACATGTTTGCACATGCTGGCCCAATCGGGGCAGCTACAATCAAAATGAATTTCTTTTGGCGATGGAAACATACCATACTTTCTTTCTGTAAATAAAACCTCTAATTCCTTTGGAAATTTCCCTTCAATCAATTGTTCCAACGAATCGATTCTGTGATTGCATAATGTCGTGACCTGCTCCCACTTCTCGTTGTTTAAAGTATCAATTTTAATCTCGACTTCATAGGGCTTTGACCGGCTTCCTTGAACCTTCGCCACTATCCGTCCCTTAAATATCTTTAAATCCAAAACCGTATTACCGCGAACATAGCTTTTACCCCTTGCAATCCGATTCCCATAATCTGCATAGCTTTCAAGATTCAAATTCCAAGACTTGCCCCACCAATTTTTCGCAAGTGTCCTACCTTCTATGATTACGGGCTCAATATCGGGATTTTTCTTTTTAAGTTTCGCAAGGCTCCTACTCGCCTTAGCCTTTTTTTCTGCAACTGATTCATACTTTGGATATCCATAATAGCCCATTATGCGTCACCGCCCAAAGCAAATATTTTCAGTAGCGCTTCATCAGTGTACTCTGTAATCCACTGTTCGCCTCCAGCACTTAAAATATCTCCTGACAGCCTCTGTTTTTCTTCAATAATGGTATCAATCTTCTCTTCTATTGTGCCTTTTGTTACAAATTTATGTACCATCACATTCTTTGTCTGACCAATACGAAAGGCACGGTCTGTTGCTTGATTTTCAACTGCCGGATTCCACCATCTGTCAAAATGAATGACATGATTGGCCCCTGTCAGATTAAGTCCTACGCCGCCAGCCTTAAGCGACAGCACCATATAAGGTACATAATGCTCCCCATTAAACTGTTCGACCATCTCATTTCGTCGTTTTACAGGCGTACCTCCATGAAGCACAAACCCTTGTTTTGAAAATATGCCGCTAAGAAAATCTGAAATCGGCTCCGTCATCTCCCTAAATTGTGTAAAAATAAGAACCCGTTCCCTTTTCTCGTATATTGTTTCACAGATTTCTCTCAATTGTTCAAACTTACCGCTGTGTTCTGGTTTAAATTCTTCTCTACTCAGATATTGATCTGGGTGATTGCATATTTGCTTGAATTTCATAATGCTGGCTAAGACAAGCCCTTTTCGCTCAATGCCTTCCACTTCTTTCAATTTTTCTGAAATCTGTTCAATCAGCTGCTTATAGAGGACAATCTGTTTCTTTGACAAGGTCGTGTAGGCGTTCATTTCCAGTTTGTCCGGCAAATCCGCAATAATACTTTTATCGGTTTTCAATCTTCTGAGCATGAAGGGTTGGATCATCTTGCGTAACTTGGCGTATCCGTGCGCGTTATCTGCAAGCCCTTTTGTAAATTCAGTAAATTCTTTAGTCGTTCCAAGTAACCCCTGATTCAAAAAATCAAATAAAGACCACAGGTCACTTAATCGGTTTTCAATCGGTGTTCCAGTCATCGCAATCCGCATCTTGGCTGGAATCGCTTTGATGGCCTTTGTCTGCTTGGTCCCTGGGTTCTTTATGGCTTGCGCTTCATCTAAAATTAAACAATCCCATTTTCTGTTTTTTAGTGCTTCCAATCGGACTGCCATCCCATAGGTGGTGATATATAAAAACTCACCATCTCTGATTTGGATCGCTTCTGAGGTTTTTAAATCACTTTTATGCAATATCTGATACGACATTTCGGGAGCAAATTTTTCGATTTCCTTCTGCCAGTTTCCAATAAGCGATGCCGGCAGGATAAGAAGTACCTGTCCACCATTGTGAACTCTGTGATATTCCAAAAAGGCAATCATCTGAACCGTTTTACCAAGTCCCATGTCATCTGCCAAACAGGCCCCAAATCCAAAATGGGACATCTTGTTGAGCCAATGATAACCATTTTCCTGATAAGCTCGTAATGTCGCATGAAACGAAGGCTCGATGCTCACCTTTTGAATTGTGTCAGGATGAATCAGACTTTCCTTCATTGTTCTGAACCATTGTCCATTTGATATCGATACATCTATCTCGTCGATTGAAATATCCAGCAGCTTATTCACATTTAATTCCAGCCTCATTGCCTCTCCAAGAGATAGACCTTCTTCATCCGTCAAATCTTTGACCTTTTCAAATGCCTGAAGTACTGCTTCCAGTTTTCTTTTGTTAATTTCAACCCATTTACCCTTATACAAAACCAGCCCTTCTGCCATTTCTAAAAAACTTCTTAATTCCTGTTCTGATATTACCTCGTCCCCTATATATAGGGATGGTGAAAATTCCATAATGGCTTCTAAGCCCACCTTGGCTGGCTCTTTTTCGCCAACCGTTACCGACAACCGAAGTGAATTGTTGCTTTTACGCCACCAATCTGGGACTCTGCACATAATTCCGGCTTCTTCGTAAGTTGCGATTTCCCGTAAAAAGGTGTACGCCTCTTCAGCCGTGAGCTTAAGTGGTGCGAACAGTTCCCCACTTTCCAGTAATTCTGAAATGAAGCTGCTCTTTTCCGCTGCCTTGATAACCGTTGAAATAAGCGCAAGTAATTTCTTTTCGTCTCCATTAAATTCTTCTAACGCATTTTTCAAAGGTGTATGTACTGCTTTTTTGCTTTTGACTGGTTTTGTTGAATAAGTGGCCATAAAGGCAAAGGGATACTGCTCTTCTTTATTCTCAACCAAGTGAAAAAATACCCTTCCCACTACATTGATATTAGCGTTATATTCGGCAAAATACCTAGCAACTGTACCATCATAATTTTTAATTTCTAACCTAAAGACAGCTAATAACGCTTCCCATACCCTTCGGATCCAAGCATCATCTACATATTCCATGCCAATAACAAATGGCAGCTCTTCCTTAAGGCGATACATCTCATCTTCTAGTAAATCAACTTGCACGGTGTCCCGGTTAAATTCAATTTCGGGCTGTTGGCTTAGTTTTTTTATCAGCATTTCTGCAATATGATGGAGATATTCAATTGAAGGTGAAAACCATTTCTCTTTTTTTAAAAAGCCCAGATGAAATAAGGCACTATATTTATCAGCTGCAAATGCCTCGATCCATGTTTTAAGTGGGTCCATCGGTTGATTTAATATATCATCAATTACAAAGTCCTTCGGTAAAAAATAGGCATTTAATTTTTGTGTTTCTTGTCGCGTCATATTCTATTCTCTCCTAACAATGTCATATATCATGCGGGAAGACTCGCATTTTATAACATTATTCTACTCAGTACAAATAAATCCTTTTCGAGAAAATAAGTTGTGGCTACAAAAAAAGCAGTGTCTATCAAATTGAGATAGCACTACTTTTTTCATGACAAATATAGCGGTGTAAACGCGCCTAGCTCGACGGCATTAGAAATTTTTAGCCTGCTAAAGGTTCAACTTATAGAGTTTGTTTTAAAGATGTAACTGTTATTTCAAGCACTCTGCTCAGGAAGGGGTATTTTTCTTTCATCATGTCAAATTCCGCTCCTGATTCTAAAACGTTAGCAGTGCCCTCAATTAAAAAGCCTGTTCCCCATTAAAATGGACCCTATAAAATAGAGTCAGTTAATTCTTCGGCCAGTAGGCCTCTTTTTTAACCGTCTACCTTATAGGGTCCATTTTATAGGGTGCACGCCCTTTTTTTATCCTAAACACGACTCCTTAACATAAGCCATCGTAGCTTACAGCTTTTCTTCCTCAGTTTTAATATAATACATATTCCCGGCAAATACAGCCTCCTTTTAGTTAACATAATTTTATCAGTCAACATAATATATCAATATCAGCAAAAGAAATATTATTCTAAGCACTCACAGGGAGGTTTTCAAGTGAATATTACCGTGATAGGCACAGGTTATGTGGGTCTGACCAGCGGAGCCATGTTTGCCGAGCTGGGCCACCAGGTAACCTGCGTGGACAATGACAAAGAAAAAGTTAATTTACTGAAATCAGGAAAGGTTCCCTTTTATGAACCAGGACTTGATACCCTGCTGCAAAAACACCTTGGACAGAACCTGAAATTCACCACCGGCCTGAATTCAGTCGGCCACGCCCGGGCTATTATGATCGCTGTAGGCACACCCCCGGCCAAAGACGGCTCACCGGACCTTAGCTTTGTGCTGGAAGTTGCCCGCCAGCTCATTCCCTACCTGAAAAAGTATAAAGTTATTATTAACAAAAGTACCGTCCCGGTGGGGACAAAAAAGATTCTGGAGCAGTTCCTTTTAGAGCATGGCGTCCAAAAAGAAAATTTTAATATTGTTTCCAACCCGGAATTCCTCCGGGAAGGTACCGCCATTTATGACTCCTTCCACCCGGACCGCATAGTCATTGGAGCCGACAGTCAAAAAGCCATTGAAATAACCCGTTCTTTGTACCAGGGCATTGAATGTCCGGTAATGCTTACCACCAACGCAGCCGCTGAAATGATTAAATACGCCGCCAACTGCTTTTTGGCCACCAAAATCTCCTTTATCAACGAATTGGCGGGTATTTGCGAAGAATATGCGGTAGATATCAACGAAGTAGCCCGGGGCATAGGTTATGATACCCGTATTGGTATGCATTTCCTAAAGGCCGGCGCCGGTTACGGCGGTTCCTGCCTGCCCAAAGATTTAAGCGGCCTGCTGCACCTGGCAGACAAAGTAGGTAAAAACGCCCGGCTCTTACAAGCAGTTCATGATGTCAACGCCGACCAGCCTGCCACAGTGGTAGGCAAACTGGAAAAATTGCTGGGACCACTGGAAAACAGGGAAGTTGCCGTTTGGGGACTGGCCTTTAAACCGGAAACAGACGACATGCGTTTTGCCCCGGCCATCCCGGTAATTAACCTGCTTTTGGATAAACAGGCTCTCGTCTCCGCCTATGACCCGGTGGCTATGGAAAATGCCAAGAAACTGCTGCCGGCCGCAGTAGAACTTAGCGCTGACATGTACGACGCCGTTCGGGACTGTGATGCCCTGATAATCATGACCGAATGGGATATCTTCACCAAGGCGGACCTAAACCTGCTGCATGAAACCATGAAAAAACCGATTATCATCGACAGCCGGAATATATTTTCCCCTGCCGATATGAAATCAAGGGGTTTTATCTATCAAGGCATTGGCCGTTAGCAGGGCAGGGATTTCAATGAACATACTGGTCACCGGCGCAGCAGGCTTTATCGGCTCACATCTGTGCACAAGTTTACTGGCCCGGGGCTGCCGGGTAACTGCCGTTGATTATATGGGTGAGCCAAATGCCTGGATTAAAGAAAAAAACATTGCCCCCCTGCTTCAACACCCGCAAATGAAGTTGTTCAGAAACGACCTGCTGCAACTGGAGCTGCCTGCGCTGCTAAAAGACATCGAAGTCGTTTATCATCTTGCCGCCACACCCGGTGTACGCACAAGCTGGGGTAAAGATTTTCTGCCCTATCTGCACAATAACATCCAGGCTACCCAATACTTACTGGAGGCAGCCAAAGGATGCCCCTTGAAAAAATTCATTCTTGCCTCCACTTCATCGGTATACGGCGCTGTTCATGGCCCGGCAGACGAAGACCGGCTGCCCAGCCCCTTGTCTCCGTATGGAGTCACCAAACTAGCTGCCGAACACCTGGCCGCCATCTACCACCGGGAATTTGGCCTGCCATTAACCACCCTGCGCTTTTTCACGGTATATGGCCCGCGCCAGCGGCCGGATATGGCTTTTCATATTTTTATCAAGTCACTGTTGGCCAATAAGGATATTACCGTTTACGGAGACGGCTGCCAAGTCCGGGACTTTACTTTTGTCGCCGATATTGTGCAAGCAAACATTGCCGCCATGGACTATCCCAAACACGGCACAGTCTTTAATCTGGGCGGCAATACCCGGGCTTCCGTAAACGAAATTATCAGCCTGTTAGCGGAAATAACCGGCCGCACTCCAAAAATCAATTATCAGCCGGCTCAACCCGGCGAACCCAAAGAAACCTGGGCGAATATCAGCAAAGCTGCCAACTGTCTTAACTATCGACCCGCCACTACTTTAAAGGACGGCCTGTTGGCGGAAGTTGATTATATTAATGAGCTATATAAAAGTTCGGCAAATAATATACCGGAAAAAGTATAATAATGTAAAAATGCAGACAGCCGTTTCTGGAGTTAAACAGAAATTGGCTGTCTGTCTGTTTTTATGAAAAATCTTAAAAGAGGTGGTTATCCAGTATCCAGCACGGTACCAATAATGCAGTAAATGCTATGGACCTGGGCACCAATGAGATGGGCAAAATAGCCAGGTTTAAGGTTTAAAATTTACGGTTTAGAGGCGGCGGCATATACCCGTAATAAATCTGCCGCCACCCGGTCAAATCCAAAACTCCGCTCGGCAGTTTGCCGGCCATTTCTGGCCAGCCGGCCGGCCAAGCGCGGGTCAGCCAGGAGAATCTGCAACGCCCTGGCAAAAGCCGCCGGATTTCTATAGTTGTCTATCAGCATACCGTTTTGGCGGTGCTTGATTACTTCCCCGTTACCGCCACGGTTGGTGGTGATAATCGGCAGCCCGGCGGCCATGGCTTCGTAATGCACACGCGCCAAGGGCTCCTGCCACTGGGAAGGACACACAAAAACATCGCCCAGCAAAAAATAGTCCGGCATAGCCTCCTGGGGCACATAATTGGTAAATATGATTTTGTCCCGCACAGGTGCACTTAGACTATGCAGTTTGCGGACATAATCATCAACTGTATTATCACTGAACCAGCGGCTGCCGACAATCACCAGCACCACGTCAGGGTGTTTGGGAAGCAGCATTTTTAATGCTTCAATCAGCACATGGGGACCTTTTTTGGGTTTTAAACGCCCTACAAAAAGGATCACCTTTTTATTACTCACGCCAAATTTCTCTCTAAGCGCGGCCCGTTTTTCTGCGGCCTGCCAAGTTGGCCGGTAGCGGTTTAAATCAACACCGGAATATACGGTTTTTAATTTTTCGGCAGCCGCCGGAAATCGCCGCATTACCGTACGGCCAATATAATCGCTTACAGTCATAATGGTTTCCACACTATCAATACATTGTGACCCCTCAACATCTGAAAGCATTTGTCGGCTAAACACTTCATTATGTAAACTTAAAACAAAGCGGGCGGCGGGAGCCGCCTTTTTGTATGCATAAACCCTGCGTGGACGGTTAAAAACATGTACCACGTCACCGGCAAAATGATTACGCAAATAGTAAGCCACAGCGCTCCAATAATACTTTGGCGAGAAGCGGATATACTCCACTCCCGACAAGTTTTCCCTGACCGGCAGGGCCGGGTCGGTGATGGACAAAACTGTCAACCGGTGCTGTTTTGCGATTATCGGGGTTACGCCGTCAATCAATGCTTCCACTCCGCCGCCCCTGATAGCGGGTAAAGGCAGCATTTCCGGGCAGATAAAAGCTAAATGCATAAAATAAACACGCCTCCAATTATTCAACTCTGCTGTATGCTATGCCGCCTCTACCCGATTAGGTGCGTGACAGAATGGTATAAAAAGCGCATTTAATAACCTTCTCCCGGCAAAACCTTGAAAGCATAATTAGCCGTTTCTTACGGAAGATTAATAAGAGCATTTTATTTTCCGGAGGAAAAAATGATTAATGCCATTGTTTGCCTCAAAGAAGTGCCGGATACGGCTGAAGCGCGGGTTGACCCGCAAACCGGCAACCTGATCCGGGAAGGCATCCCGTCAATTATCAATCCCTACGATACTCACGCCGTGGAAGAAGCTTTGCGCATCAAGGAGACGCATGGCGGAACAGTAACCATTCTATGCATGGGGCCGCCAAAGGCCAGAGACTCCATCCGCAAAGCCCTGGGACTGGGGGCCGACCGGGGGATCCTGCTAACTGACAGAGCCTTTGCCGGTTCTGACACGCTGGCCACCAGCTATATCTTAAGCCAGGCCATCAAAAAACTAATGCGCGAAGGCCCGCTAGACCTTGTTTTTTGCGGAAAACAAGCTATCGACGGCGATACGGCCCAGGTTGGTCCGGGCATTGCTACCAGGCTTGGGTTGGCCCAGCTTACCTATGTCAGTGAAATTATCCGCATCGACCCGGTAGCCAAACAACTGCAGGCAGCCCGCAAACTGGAAGGCGGGCGGGAAGTACTGACGGCTGGATTTCCGGCCTTAATCAGCGTGGAAAAGGCCATAAACGAAATCAGGTACGCCAGTTTTCCCAACATGCTGAAAGCGGCCCAGGCAGAAATAGAATTATGGGATAAAACATCGATAGAGGCGGACGAAACTCAAATAGGCCTAAAAGGCTCCCCAACTACTGTGAGCAAAATTTTTACCCCGCCGCCAAGAACGGGCGGTAAAATACGGCAAGGTAATGCCGCACAGTTAGCAAAGGAACTGGTCGATGACCTTTTCAACCGGGTACTGGTGATGGATAAGTAGGATAAAGGCAGGGATAGCTTTGAATGTGCAGGATTTATCCTCATATAAAGGGGTCTGGGTATTTATAGAACAGATAGCCGGGGAAATTGCCCCGGTTTCCTGGGAATTGCTGGGCAAGGGCAGGGAATTGGCCGATGACCTGATGAGTACGGAACTAACGGGCGTGCTGCTGGGGCACAACGTCAGAAATCGGGTCGGCGAAGTTTTTCATTACGGGGCCGATAAGGTTTATTTAATCGATGACCCGGTGCTTGAGCATTACCGAACACCGCCATACGCCCATGGCCTGGTGATGCTGGCCCAAAAATACAAGCCGGAAATCATCCTGCTGGGTGCTACTTCCCTGGGCCGGGACCTGGCCGGGGCGGTAGCTACCAGTCTCGGTACCGGTCTAACGGCTGATTGCACCGTCCTGGAAATCGACCCGGCCACCCGGCTGCTCAAACAGACCCGCCCCGCCTGGGGCGGCAACATCATGGCCACCATTCTATGTAAAAAACACCGCCCCCAAATGGCCTCTGTGCGGCCGCGGGTGATGGCCATGCCGACCCCGGACCCGGCCAAATCCGGTAAAATTATTGAAGAACTGCTGGGACTTAAGGAAGACACGGTGCCGCAAAAATTTGTGCAATTCATCAGAGAACCGGGCCAGGCCGTATACCTGGACAAAGCCGATATCATTGTCGCTGTCGGCAGGGGCATCGGCAGCAAAGAAAACTTCCGGCATATCGAAGCATTGGCCGGATTGCTGGGCGGCACCATCGGTGCCTCGCGGGCGGCCGTAGAAGCCGGCTGGCTGGGCTATGAACACCAAATTGGTCAGACCGGGCAAACAGTACGGCCCAGGTTATATATCGCCCTGGGCATTTCCGGCGCTATCCAGCATCTGGTGGGCATGCAGACTTCCGACTATATCGTTGCGCTTAATAAAGACCCGCAGGCGCCAATTTTCCGGGTAGCTGATTACGGCATAGTGGGAGACGTAAATGAAATCGTCCCGTTATTGATTGAAGAGCTCAAAAGCCGGCCGGGCGCGCCGCAGGAGGTTTAGATATGGCTGATATTAAATATGACGTAATCATTGTCGGTGCCGGGCCGGCCGGCCTGGCAGCAGCAAAAAAGACCGCCGAAGGCGGCCTGGCCACACTGGTCATTGAGCGCGGCGAACAGCCCGGGGCCAAAAATGTCATGGGCGGAGTAATATATACCAATGCCACCGAACAGTTGTACCCCCGGTTCTGGGCAAAAGCCCCGCTGGAACGCCCGGTAATTGAACAGCGGTACTGGTTTTTAGACCGCCGGGCCCATTTTGGCCTGTCTTACCGCAGCGAAAATTTTGGCCGCGAACCATATAACGCCTTTACGGTATTCAGGGCCAGGTTTGACCGCTGGATGGCCGAACAGGCAGAAGCCGCCGGAGCGTTGATTATCAACGAAACCGTGGTTAAAGAACTGACCAAGGAAGGAGACCGCTTCACCGGGGTGCTGGTTGGCCGCGACGACGGACAGGTCGGCGCCAACATTGTAATTCTGGCCGAAGGGGTAAACTGCCTGCTCTCCCAGCAGGCAGGGCTGCAGCACCACCTGCCCCCGGAGCACCTGGCCTCAGCAGTAAAAGAGGTTTTGAGCCTACCCCAGGAAAAGATCGAAGATCGTTTCAACCTGGAAAAAGGCCAGGGGGCCACCATCGAATTGTTCGGGGAAAGCACCCGGGGCATGCTGGGCACCGCTTTCATTTATACAAATAAAGAATCCCTTTCTATTGGCGTGGGTGCCCTAGTGTCTTCCATGATGGACCACCATGTCAACCAAAACGAGCTGCTGGAAGCCCTGAAACAGCACCCTTCGGTGCGACCACTAATTGAGGGCGCTCAACCCAAGGAATATATGGCCCATCTGATTCCCGAAGGGGGGTTCAAGGGTATGCCCAAAATTACCGGCAACGGAGTAATGGTAGCCGGTGATGCCGCCATGCTGGTTAACGGCATTCACCGCGAAGGCTCCAACCTGGCCATGATTTCCGGTAAAATTGCCGGCGAAACGGCGGTCACAGCCCACGAAAAAGGTGACTTCAGCAAAAATACATTGGCTCTGTATGAAGAAAAACTGAAGCAAACCTTTGTCATCAAAGACCTGATGAAATATCAAAACACTGCCGGTTTTTTGGAAAGCCACCGGGATTTCCTGAGCTTTTATCCGACCGCCCTGAACCGGGCAGCACACGAGTTTTTTACGGTAGATGGCATACCCAAAAAGGAAAAACAAAAAAAAATCCTGCATACGCTTGCCAAAGAGCGACCGCTCTGGCAAATCGGCAGTGACATGTATAAGCTATGGAGGGTGCTGGGCTGATGGATATAGAAGAAAAACTGTTTTTAAACAGATATATAGTTGATAAGGAAAGCCACTTAAAAGTCAGGGATCCGAATATCTGCTTGACTGACTGCATGGATAAGCCCTGCACTTACACTTGTCCGGCCCAGGTCTACGCCTGGCAGGATAACCGCATCAGAGTAGCTTATGAAGGCTGCGTCGAGTGCGGTACCTGTCGTTACAGCTGCCCCCCGGACAATATTCAGTGGAGTTATCCGCGGGGCGGGTTTGGTGTAATGTGGAAATACGGGTAAAATAACAGGCCGGTTAGTCTTAACCGGCCTGCATGGTTTTCCGTTTTTTGTCCAGGTATTGCTTTAACATTTGTACCCCGGCCTGATCCAATACGTTGTAAAATTCCATTACCTGCACACCGGTTGGGACAATTACCTTTACAGCATCAATGACCACCCGGGAAGCCACCACCCAGTCCACCCGGTTAATCATTTTTTGCAAAGCCTCCCGGTCATCCAAACCGGCGTTTTCCAGCGTAATGTGCTGAATGCCGGCAGACTCCAGAGCTCTGCGCATATTCAGCGACCCATCTTCATGGCCACAGATAATACCGACCCGGGTGCCCGGCGGAAGCTGGGCGATGCGCATAAAGGTATGCAGATGAGGTGCCGCCATGATAGCCACCACCTCTTTGCCCAAAGGCTCCAAAATAGCTTTGACATCCTCCACATGAAAAAAGGTGGTCACTACAAAGTCGGCCCCGGTAACAATTTCTTCCTGCACATTATCCGGCAGCTCGGTTAACAGGCTGCCGTCCACCCGGATGCCCAGCTCTTTTTGCAGTTCCTGCTGAAAATGCTGCAAGTCCGGTTTATTGCATTCCACCAACAGGGTGCGCAGCTCTTTCCTGGGCAAGGCATCCAGCCCCAACACAGTTTGGTTAAAAACCACGGTAAACAAGTCCTCAACGCTAAAACCCAATTTCACCGTACGCTCCATCGTTTCCCGAACAAGCGCGATCAAAGCCTGTTTGCGCTCCTCATCAGGCAGAGGAGGCATTTCTTCAGACACGTAAGTGCCCTGGCCATGCTTTGTCAACAGCATTCCTTCCTTTTCCAACTCCTTGTACGCAGCAATTACCGTATTGCGGTTAATCTGCAGGTATGAAGCCAGGTCCTTCGGCGGCGGCACCCGGGTGCCCGGCTGCAACACACCGCTCAATAAAAAATATTTTATCTGTTCCTTTAACTGCTGATAAATTGGAAACTCTGAACTTTTATTGACCTGAAAATCCATTTTTTACACCCCGGACTTTAAAGTGGGAGAAAAACGCCCCAAACCGGTGGCCAACAGAAAACTCCTGCCGTATCTCCCGGCCCCTGTCATGCAGCGGCCGGCGGCTAAGTACGCCGCGCAGCCCCTGAACCATGGCCATGCCAAGAGAGCTCTCAGGGTACATGGGATGTACCGACACCCATGACACCGTTTCCTTCCCCGGTGTAAAAGTTCCACACAGTACGCCGAGAATCCTTTTTTGATATATTAAAACAAATAAACTATCAATATTGGCTATAATCCGCTCCAAATCCCACGTTTTCCCCTCAGCATGGATCACTTGCCGGATTGCCTCCGCATCAGTAATTTCCGCCGGACGAAGGATGATAGCTGCATCATTCATGATTAGCGCCCCCCTCTCAAAAATCCCGATATCCAGAGTACTAGTTTACTAGTTATCTGTTTATATTTTAGCAGGGAAGGCCTTGGAATGTCAACTACTTTTTGACATTTTATTTTATATTTTGATGCCTGGCATTTTTAATTTTTTGCTTGATTTCACCCTGTTATATTTATTATAAGAATGGAAAAAATAGATTACATGACTATTAATATTAACGCACTTTATAAAAGCTACAAAAACGGCGATGAAATCACCGAGGTACTAAAAAACGTCACGCTTGAGGTAAGGGACGGCGAATTCGCCGCCATTATCGGCCCTTCCGGTTCAGGCAAATCAACGCTGATGAATATTATCGGCTGTTTGGACCGCCCCACCCGGGGCAGTTATGAACTGGCCGGGCAGGATACCGGCAAGATGAGTGATAAAAGACTGGCCAACATTAGAAATGAACACATCGGCTTTGTCTTTCAGTCATTTAATCTCCTGCCCCAGTACACCGCCCTGGAAAACGTCGAACTGGCCATGCTTTACAGCCACGCGCCGCCCAAAAAAGCACGCAAAAAAGCCCGGGAAACCTTAGCGGTCCTGGGCTTAAAGGACAGGTTAAAATATAAGCCAAACCAGTTATCGGGCGGGCAAAAACAAAGGGTAGCCATCGCCCGCGCCATTGTTAATGCACCGTCAATTATTCTGGCCGATGAACCCACCGGCAGTCTGGACTCTAAAACCGGGCGCGAAGTGCTCGACATCTTCAGAGACCTTAACCGGCAGGGTAAAACCATAATAATTGTTACTCATGATTTGAGCATTGCCAAAGAAGCCAACCGGATTATCAATATTAAAGACGGGGTTGTCGAGGAGGTCACCGATGCGAGTCAGAGAAAGCTTCCGCAGTAGTTTAAAATCTTTGTTGCACAACAAATTGCGCAGTTTTTTAACCATGCTGGGCATCATCATCGGCATTTTTTCGGTGATTATGCTTACCTCCATCGGCGAAGGGGTCAAGAATCAGGTCACTTCTCAGGTGGAAGCTCTCGGCGCTAACCTGTTATATGTATTGCCGGGCAAAGTGGAAATCGGGGCCAAAAAAGGCAAAAGCAAGCTTGGTGTCCAGGCTGAAGGTTTTGGCCAGACCAAAAACACCCTGACTTATGATGATGTCCTGGCTTTAAAGGGCCGGGAAAACATTGCCGCTGTCACCGGCCTTTTCAACGGGATCGATAAGCTTAATGACCTCAATTTAACGGTCTCCACCACCGGTACAGATGAGGATTTAATTAAGATTACCGAACTGGACTTGCAATACGGCCGTTTCCTGACCAAAGAAGAACGGGAAAACAGAGCCAGAGTATCGGTTATCGGCCATCAGGCCAATAAGGAACTGTTTGCCGGCAAAAACTCCGTAGGCCAAACCTTCCGCCTAAACGGGAAAGCTTATACGGTTGTAGGTATCCTGGCCTACAAAAAACCCGAGAACATGGGACCGCAGGGCGAAGACCTGAATGTGAAGATCTATCTGCCCATCACCGAGGTCATGCCCCGCCAAAAGGCCAAAATCATCGGTCAGATTATGGTCCGGGCCACTTCGCCAAAGGCGGTGGAGCCGGCTGAAAAAACAATCAGGGAGGTTTTTAAAGACCGCCACAAAGCATCGGACTTCTCAATAATCAAACAACAGGATATGCTCAATGCCATTAATAACATATTAAGCATCCTTACTGTCGGCCTGGGCGGCATAGCTGCCATCTCACTGATAGTAGGCGGTATCGGCATCATGAATATTATGCTGGTCTCAGTGACTGAGCGCACCCGGGAAATCGGCATCCGCAAAGCCATCGGAGCCACCCGCCGGGATATTATGGTGCAATTCCTGATTGAATCGGTATTTCTGAGCATCATCGGCGGCCTTTTAGGACTGGCGGCCGGTATTGGCGGAGCCAGGCTGCTGCCCACGGCCCTACCGGCCATCCATACGGCAGTGTCTGTCCCGGCCGTCATCATCGCATTGCTTTTTGCCTTTTTGGTGGGTATCTTTTTTGGTGTTTATCCGGCCACAAAGGCAGCTCGCCTAGACCCCATCGTGGCGTTGCGGAGTGAGTAAGCGAAAGGATTAATGCTTCCACCTGAGTAAATACTTCTCTATCCGGTCAAACACATAAGTAATCCCGGTAACTACCATGCCAATAAATATTATACCGACAATCACCCTGGGGTAGTCCGCAAAATCGGAGAAGTACTTCACATACCAGCCCAATCCTGACGTGGCGCCGATCATCTCGGCAGCGGTCAGCAGAATAAAAGACAATACCAGGCCGATGGTGGCACCGCTGATAATCGAGGGCAGGGTGCCCGGCAGGATGATCTCAAACAGCATAGTACGTTCCCGGACATTTAAAACCCTGGCCGAGTCAATAAGCTCCTTCTCAACATTAAATACTCCGTTCAGGGTATTAATAAATATCGGCCAGAAGGCCCCGATAAAAATTATAAATATTGAAGAAACCGTAAAAGTCGGCAGCATACCGATGGCGTACGGGATATATACAATAGGCGGAATCGGCCCCAGCACTTTGGTCAGGGGGTTCACGGCCCGGTAAAACCTGCGCCGCCACCCGATAACCAGCGCCAAAGGAATAGCCGTGGCCAGCGCCAGCCCGTAACCGGCCAGCAAAAGCCGCATAGAGCTTAAAAAACCTTTGAACAGTTCCGGCAGTTCCCCGATAAACAAGGCAATAATAATACCAGGACCGGGAAAAAGCATTTTATCCAACAGGTCCAGTTTAGTAGTTGACAGTTCCCAGGAAATCAGCAGGAAGTACACCAGTGACGTGATATCACCGGTTGTTTGAATTTTTTCGGCATCTTTTTCTAAAAATACTTTTAACAAATAGTTTAAACTGATTAACCCGGCCAGACCAATTACATACCAGGTATTGCCGTCGGGCCTTTTGGCCGGCAGCAGCTCAATAAGCAGAAATACCAGCAGTAAGATATTTGCCGGACTGATAATTTTTTTCATCCCCATGCCCCCTAAAGAGCGGCTGACGACGCGCTCTGCTGCACCAGATCATCATAAAGCAAACCTACCAGTTTGTTGCGCAGTTCAGCGTGTGCCGCTGTTCTGATTAAATCAGCCCGGTTTCTCGGCCTGGCAAACTCTACATTAATTTCTTTTTTCACAGTGCCGTTACCGGCAGACATGACGATAATCCGGTCGGATAGCACAATAGCTTCATCAATGTCATGAGTAATAAAAATTACTGTTTTTTTCATACTGCCGGTGTCCCATAGCTTTAGCAGGAGTTCCTGCAAGGCCAGCCGGTTTTTGGCATCTACCGCGCTAAACGGCTCATCCATCAAAAGGATGCCCGGGTTCATGGCAAAGGCCCTGGCAATGGCCACCCGCTGCTGCATCCCGCCTGAAAGCTGGGCCGGGTATTTATGGCCAAACTCTTCGAGTCCTACCAGCGCCAAATACTCGTCCGCGATTTGATCAATTTCTTTTTTGCTTTTATCCCGGTTCACCTGTTTAATGCCAAAGGTAATGTTTTTCCTGGCTTTCATCCAGGGGAACAGAGAGTAATGTTGAAAAACAATGCCCCGGTCCACCCCGGTGCCGATAATCTCCTGTCCGTCAAGCAACAGCCGACCCTGGGAGGGGAAGTTTAGCCCGGCCAAAAGGGTCAGCAGCGTGCTTTTCCCGCAGCCGCTGGGCCCAATGACACTGACAAACTCACCGGCCCTGATACTCAGATTAACATCCTGAATAACAGCGGCCCCGTTATTTTTGCTTTCATAGGCAAAAGACACATTCTGCAGCATAATCTTGCCCATCATCTGCACCCCTTCAATCATTTATGCTTTTGGCCGCCGGTAAATCTTTTATCCGCGTTAATGCTTTTGGCCGCCGGCAAAGCCACTACCCTTTGAAATCGGCGCTTAATTTCTTGTACACAGCTTCTTCAGGCTGCTGTTTCAGCAGGCCGTCCAGGGCATTTTTATAAATATCAGTATTTATGTGGTTTTCAATTTTTATATCTGATGAAATATACCCGGCTTTGTTCATTAAATCCCAGAACTTAACCACGCCCGCCCGGTCCGGGTCAGGTATGCTGACCATATGGCCGCCGTAAGTCTCAGCCTTAATTATTGCTTTGTCAATTTTTACGTAATTGGCAATAATATCCACAGTTTCATCCTGATTTTCCTGATAAAACTTATATGCTTTAATTAGAGCTGTCATAAACTTCTCATAATCCCCGGGGTTTTCTTTGATTTTGGCTGTCTGAGCCACCTGCCGGCAGCAGGCGTGCAGCTTCATCAGCTCACCGGAGTATTTGACAATTTGCAAGCCCTGTTGTTCAGCCATTTTTATAAAGGGGGTCCACACAATCCCGGCGTCCACGCTGCCCTTTTTCACAGCTTCCAGGACCGCTGCCGGCGAATCCAGTTCCTTGATCGTTATATCCTTGCGCCAGTCGATACCTGCATCCAGCAGTGCCCCTCTAAATACCACATCACCTGTGGCCAGTCTGACTGTACCGATGGTTTTGCCTTTATAATTTTTCAAATCCTTAAACTGCTCTGCTTTTTCGGGTTTGGCAATAAGCCCGTGGCCTTCTGTCTGCTGACCCCCGAAAACCGTAAAATCGGCTCCTTTGGAAATAAAGGTGAGCGGTGCCGCCGTACCGAAGGAACCCGCATCTATCTTGCCTGCTTTCAAGGCATTCAACCCTTCGCCGGAGTTGTTAAACTGAAATAACTCCACATCCAGGCCGGCTTCCGCAAAATATCCTTTTTCTTTAGCCACAAAATAAAGGACGTGTCCCGCTGAAGGCAGATAGCCCACATTAAACTTTTTCAGCTCGCCGCCTGTCTTTTCCTGACCGCCGCCCGTTGCCTGCCCGGTAGCTGCCTGGCCGCCCTGCTTTTCCGCCTGGCCGGTGCCGGTTTGCTTGCCGCCGCAGCCGCTTAAAACGGCGATGCCCAGCACAATCAATACTAATATGCTGATAACTGATTTTTTCATTCTCGCATCTCTCCTGTCGAATTCGTTATTTATAAGCTTATATGTTTTCTTCCTGCAGCAGCCGGTTGTAATAAAAGCCGCTGGTGTAAAGGGCAGCCGCCGGATTATGGCCCAGCACCCGGTCCTTGGTAATCAACGTGGTCACCGGCGCCTTGGAATATTTGATAAACAGCGAATCATGTCCAACGCAGAGCCCTACAATAACATTGAGGTCGGTTTTTTCCTTATTCAACAGTCTGGCCTGCAAAATCGGATTGCAGAGAGCCTCATGACCGCCCTGCCGCACTTTTAAATTCTCCGGCACCCCTACCTCGGTTTTATCGGTGGAACCTACTTTGCAAATCACACTATAGCTTTCCAGGCCTTTGGCCTGCAGGATCTTTACAAAGATTTTGCTTTCATTCATCAGACCAATGCAGGTGGCAACCCCGATCTTTTTGGCCCCTATTCTTTTGGCGAAGGCGATAATTTCCTCCACCCGGGTCAGCTTACCATAGTATGTTCCTTCGATTTCCGCGGCAGCATTGGAGATTTTGGCAACTAAAGCATCATTTCTGTAAAGGTCATTGGTTTTTTCAATTTCTTTTCCGTTTGTCTGCGTGGTCAGGCAAAACTTTGGATAATCCTGCTCCTGCCGGTAGCAATTTAACACCCCGCAGTCAGTACAACTAAGTTTTTGGTTATGACTGAGTTTTTGGTTTTGACCGAGTTTCTTGCTTAGACTCACTTTATCCCCTCCAATTTTTCCACATCCACCGGATAACCGATTTCTCTTACCGTATCAAGCATGGCGTGAATGTTGGCAAACGGCGTCTCGGTAGGCAGGCTGCAACCGGAAGCCACAATATAACCCTTGGGGTTGTCATAACATTTAAGTACACACTCTATTACTTCCCGCCGGACATCCTCGGGGCTCCCCATCAGCATTGTTTCCGAAGGCCGCACATTGCCCATCAGCCGAACCTTTTCGCCAATCGCTTGTCTGGCCGCCAACAAATCGGCATCAGTATCGATACTCAGACAATCTGCCCCGGTCGCCGCCATCAAATCCCATACCTTGGCGGTATTGCCGCAAATGTGCAGGGTTACCGTTTTACCCCGGGAATGAATATAATCGATTAATTCTTTCAGGTAAGGGTAGGAAAACTCTTTAAACTGCCGCGGCCCGATAATTGCGCAGGACGACATAGGGTCCGTCAGGCTCGGTGCGCAGCCAGTGTCAATAATGGCTTTGGCGTACCGCAGGCTTGTTTCCAGCGAAAGCCTGCAAAGCCGATGCACAGCTTCCGGGTTTTTATATGTAAGCTTTACCAGTTGCTCGGTGCCGATTAAAAAAGAGGCGTTGGTAAAAGGGGCCGTCAATGCACCGGTAACAACAGCTTCGTTACCAACCTCATCCACGGCTATCTTCATTGCTTCCAAAAAGTGCGGCAGGTTACCGTCCCGGTAAGGGTCCGCTGGCTGTAGATGATCTATTTCAGCCACACTGTTAATGGCCGGCCCTACATGATAAGCAGTTTCATCATCCGGATAATGTATCTTGGCACCCATCGCCTCCGCCTGGGTGTAAAGGTCGGTAAAAATTCTAATCACATCATATTTAAAGAGCCGGTATGCTTCGACCTGGGCTTTGGCAATAAGCTTGCCGCTGCCCCTGAAATCGGAAATCTTCACCCCGATGACCCGGGCTGCTGTATTACCGACAATAGGTACACATGGCAGCCGGTCCACCGGCTCCCCCCTGTTATATGCAGTCATGCGTTCCAACGGAGTCATTTGATCCTTATACATGTTTTCACCTCCTTCGTAGATAAACAAAAAGCCAAGGCAATTATCTTTTTAAGACAACCCCCCCGGCCCAAAAGTTTTAGCCTCCAGTCTTTCTGGTCGTCTAAAATAATGTTTTTATTCCGACTAATTTGATTGGTTTATTTGTATTTTACATTCCGGTGCCGATCTTGTCAATAAAAAAATTAAAACAAAAAAAAGAGAACAACATGACTGTTGTTCCCCTCTCCTGGCAATATTCTATTGGACATTCAAAAAATTATACAGCAAGACGAAACTCTGCGCCTTTGTCAAGCTGGCCGTTGGCTTGGCGTATCCATTATCGCCCTGAATAATCTTTAACCCATAAGCAATTGCCATATACCCGTAGAGATCCGGCTTTATATTCCCGGCATCCTTAAACGGCAGGGCGTATATGCCCTTAATCTCCGCCACTTTATCATAAGTGAGGGCCCTGATCAAAAACTTTACCGCCTCCTGCCTGGATACAATGGATTGCGGCGCCTTTTCCCCCTCCTTGACTATACCGGCCCCGATCAGTAAATTGTAAAGGGCTTCGTCCTCTTTACTATCCGCGGGAAAGTCTATTTCAACATATGGATTTATCGCTTTGTGCAGCAGGTACAGGAACTCCCGCTGGGTAATGTGCTGACTGGGCTTTAACTGGCTGCCGGGCAGGGTAATGCCATATTCAGCAAGCACCTTGATTTGGCTTTCGGCAAAATTCCCCTTAATATCGCTGTAAACTGCAGTACCACCTTCCTCAAAGGGCTTGCCGTCATGTTGCAGCAATTTACCGGTAAACGCATCAACATTAGCAGGCTTTTCCGGCTTCAGAGCATATACCAGCTTGATTTCCGGTTTAATTTTCGGGTCCGGCGGCATTATAGTGGTACGCGTATCCACCGGGTAACGGGAAATATACTGCAGCTGTAATCCTGCTTTTTCAAACAATACCTTGTGCGCAGCGTCCAGGGAGATAATCTTGTCAACCGCCGGCAAATCCTTTTTATACCAGTTAAAAACGTAACCGGTAACCGTACCCGTCACTCTGTCCACGCTAATAGTAAAGCCGTCTTCCATAAAATAAATACCCTTTGTTTTCCGGGCGAAGGTAAAAAGGGCTTCCCGCTGTTCTTCCATAGGCTTAACAACAGGCTCACGCCACGTTGTCCGCTCAACTTCCTGATATTTCGCCGGCTGGATCGCCTTAATGAAATCTGTGGCAATATTCAGGGCCTGCTCCTCACTATAAGCAATACGACTATCCTTTTCATAAGGAACACTCCTGTAAAAATTTAGAATATCGCCGGTCCGGGCGTCTATAGTAACAGCGATATTATAAAACTGGGTGCTGCCGCCGCTTTTTTCTTCCTTGCCAAAGTCCAGATTCCAATTGTAGTCGTCTTTGCTCCGCCAATAGCTGTATAGGTTGACATAGTTCAATTTAAAGTCGGCGCCAATACTAAAAGCTTTTCTGGCGATATCCTCGACCTTTTCTTGGCTCATGATATCGGCGGCATTTTTTACCGCATCCTGTTCCTTTGGCGTTAAGGCTTCCTGTTTCGTAGCGGCATAGCTGTTTTGACCGCCTTGATCCATCATCCTCTCTTTGTAGCCGCCATAGCCGTAACCATAACCAAAGTAGTAATTTTCCGTAGTGACGACATCACCGGTTTTCGCATCCAGGAACCGGTTATTATAAACAATTGCATAAACAGCGTAAGGCTTTTGGTCATTTGGTTCAAGATTCAGCTTATAGAGCAGCTTTAAACCCAGCTTGCCGGCAAATTTCTGCTGGGCTTCCGCCAATCCGATAACCCCCTCGCCGGCTGGGAAAGTTACGCCCTCATGCCAGGTATAGTTAAAGTTCTGAATATCGCCATTCATGGCATCTACCGCAATATTTACCGAGTTTTCCGGGAAGGGTATACCGTTTTCTATCCTTATGTACCTGAATTGATAATTCCTGTCATTAATATTCCTCGGATAATTGTTTTCCTGATACTCCAGCTTGTTCCACAAATCCGGGTGCACTTTGCGGATAAACTGGTCGGCATTTTTCCGGGCGTCGCTTTTACTGACAGAGGGCAGCTTTTTCTGCTGATACTTCCCGTCATAAGGCTTATAAGTATGATAATTCTGCACCTTGCCATTTGAATCAATGCTGACACTGACGTTACCGAGCCTGTTTTTGCTGTCATTCCACATCAGGTCATAAACAGTATTGTCTTTCCGCTTGTTGATATTGTAGGTGAAGTTGTCATACCCGGCGGAAATTTTAAACAGGGCTTTGGTCGTGGTAATAGCTTTCTCCAACTCCCGGTCATACCCGGCCAGCGCCTGCACCGGGAACAGGACGGTGGCCATCAAGACGACTAATAAACACAATGCGGTTTTCCTTCTCATAAACATCCTCCCATAAATTTATTTATACTTTTAGACGTATAAAACAGGAAAAACGTTCCTCACCTGTAATAATTATTTTATCATGGCCTGGTTGACACGTCACAAATAAATTGTCGAAGTACAACAAAAATCCTGAAGAAGGCACGAAAAAGCCGGCTATTTAACACTTTACTAAAATGAAGTTTTAAAGTAAAATTACTAGTGGGATTATACTTTAAGACCAAAAAATAACAAGGAAAGGGCGATGATTAATGAAAAAGCAACTGACAGTATTATTTGCAGCTTTACTCGCAGTAGCTCTGCTGCTGTCCGGCTGTGGCGGCTCCTCCTCAACCACAGGCGCCGATTCATCCAAGCCATCCGCTTCATCTAATGCCGGCGCAAGTGACGGCTCCTGGGACAAAGTTAAAGAAAAAGGGGAATTTGTGCTTGGCCTTGACGAAAACTTCCCCCCGATGGGCTTTAAGGATGAAAAGGGTGAAATCGTCGGTTTTGATGTGGACGTGGCCAAAGAGGTTACTTCCCGGTTAGGCATTGCGCTGAAGCTCCAGCCTATCAACTGGGACGCCAAGGAACAGGAGCTTAACACCGGCAACATTGACGCTATCTGGAACGGCTTTACCATCACCGAAGAACGCAAACAGAAGGTTCTCTTCACCGAGCCTTACATGAATAACCGCCAGGTGGTCGTTGTAATGGCCAACTCCAGCTCTGCCCAACTGGCCGACCTGGAAGGCAAAAAACTGGCGCTGCAGGCCGCTTCCAGTGCTGCTGACGCACTTAATGGCAAGGCCGATTTTAAAGCCAAACTGAAAGAAGTCATTGAATTAAAGGATAACATGACGGCCCTCATGGACCTTGAAAAAGGCGGTGTAGACGCCGTACTGATGGACGAAATCGTGGCCCGTTACTACATTACAGCCAAAAACAAGGGTTATAAAGTGCTGGAGGAGGCATTGGCCAGTGAAGAATACGGAGTTGGCTTCCGCAAAGAAGATGCCCAGCTGACCCAGAAATTCCAGGAAACCCTCAGCGCTATGGCCAAGGACGGCAAATTGGCGGAGATTTCCACCAAATGGTTTGGCAAGGACGTTACTACCGTAGCAAAATAACCGTATTTCCGGTGATATTTTTTGCCCTGTACAAGAGGCTGGTGCCTGAATGACGCCAGCCTTGTACTATTTTAATGACCAAAGGAGCTTGGTAAATTGTTTGCATACGGGGACTGGACAGATTACCAGAATCTAATAACCTTACTCTCTAAAGGGGCACTGACCTCGCTGCAGATTTTTTCCCTCACCCTGCTTTTTTCCCTGCCCTTGGGATTGCTGGTGGCCCTTGGCCGGATGTCAAATAAAAAATGGCTGAGCGGGCCGTTAAAACTGTATATTCTGGTAATGCGCGGCACCCCCCTGCTATTACAGATTATCTTTATTTATTTTGCCCCCTCATACCTGCCCGAACCCATTAGACTTAATCTGGACCGTTTTATGGCCGCTATCATTGCCTTTACGTTGAACTATGCGGCATATTTCGCGGAAATATACCGGGGGGGCATAGAGTCCATTCCCCGCGGACAATATGAAGCAGCATCAGTCCTTGGCTTTACCAGAACCCAGACTTTCATCAGAATAATCCTGCCTCAGGTCATCAAAAGGATCCTGCCCCCGCTCAGCAACGAAGTGATTTCCCTGGTTAAAGATACGGCGCTGGTGCAGGTAATCGGTATTTCCGAATTGTTACGGGCGGCTCAGAATGAAAGCAACAGGATTTTTTCCACCACCCCGCTCCTGGTAGCCGGCTTGTTTTATCTGACCATGACCTGGGGAGTAACAAAAGCCCTGCATGCACTCGAAAAGAAACTCAGTTATTACAGGTAGGAATTACAGGTAGGAGGGTTGACCGGTGCACATGCTCAAGGTTCAGCACTTATACAAAAGCTTTGACGGAAATGAAGCTGTTTCAGACGTTTCCTTTGATGTCAAAAAAGGTGAAGTAGTGGCTGTAATAGGCACCTCAGGTTCCGGCAAAAGCACTGTCCTGCGCTGCTTAAACCGGCTTGAAAAAATCGACCGCGGTACCGTCGAGGTAGGCGGGGACGTGATGGTGAAAACAACGGATAACGGCAAGGTTATTTACGCCTCTGAAGAGAGTCTTAGGAAAATACGGCTGCGTCTTGGCCTGGTTTTTCAGAATTTTAACCTGTTCCCCCATTTTTCCGTCCTGCAGAACATAACGGATGCACCGGTCCATGTCGCAGGTATGGATTATCCCGCGGCAAAAAACACAGCCATGGAGCTTTTGGCGAAAATGGGCTTGACGGATAAGGCCCATGCTTACCCATACCAGCTTTCCGGCGGACAGAGCCAGCGCGTGGCCATTGCCCGGGCACTGGCCCTGAAGCCGGATATCCTTTTCTTTGATGAACCCACTTCGGCCCTAGACCCGGAACTTACGGGCGAAGTATTAAAAGTCATCCGGCTGCTGGCGGCGGAACACATGACTATGGTGGTGGTAACCCATGAAATGGCTTTTGCCCGGGATGTCGCCGACAGGGTCATCTTTATGGACAAAGGCAGGATTATCGAAGAGGGGGTTCCCGGCGAACTGTTTGCAAACGCCGCCAATGAACGCACCCGAGCATTCCTGAAAAGTTTTACGGATAACTAAAAAAACCGGCATCCCTTACGCAATATCTGACGTAAGGAGGTGCCGGTTTTTTAATTTTAATTTACTTTAATTTTACTTTAATTTATTTTTATATACCGTCAATACCGAATAATGCCCCTTGTCCTTAACCTTCTCCGTATAAATGGCTTTGGTTGGGCAATGATTATAGCATGCCCAGCAGCCGTAGCACTTTTTTTCATCAAAAACCGGCCCGGCATCCATTTTTATTGCTTTATACGCACATACCCCGGTACAAACACCGCACCGGTTACACAAGTCCTTATCTGCATATTTTTGTCCCATGGCCTTTTTGGATTTGTCCCGGGGAAACCTGGGCATTAACGTATTTAGTAAGCCAAGCTTGGGCCTGACTTCCGGCGGGTCGCCGGCGGCAGCCAGCAAAGAGTTTAAGCAATCAATAAAGGCATGAAATGCGGCTAAATCCGCGGGTGACGGGTTTTTCTCCTTGGTGCGGCCTTTGGCCACCATCGGCGGGTAACTCTCCGGCGCATTCAGCGTAAAAGCTGCGATTACCCGGAAGCCCTTGCTCCCCACCATTTCTTTTAGGGTTTTTAATGTCTTGCCGCTAAACCCGGCACAGGTATTTAATAAGAAAGCGGGCTTGTTTTCCTGCCGGGGCAGTTTGTCCGCAAACACCCGCAGCAGATACGGCGGGTCGCCCCAATCGGTAAAAGTGGCAAAGCCGGCAAAATCATAATTGTCCAAAGCCGGCACAGTCCCCTTGGTGATATCAAACAGTTCCACCGCCGCATTGCTAATGCGCTTTTGCAAATACTCCACCGCCAGCCTGGTGTTACCGGTGGCAGAATAATAACAAATAACTCCCTTTTTCATAAATCTATTCCCCTTCATATAAATTTGCACTTTCATATACTCGTCATTATTTTAATAACATTCCGGTCGGTATGTGACACCTGTAACAAAACCCGTATTTATCCTCTTTAGAATTATACGGGCTAAAAATATTTACGCCTTTGCCGGATGCAATCCTGCCCACATAACACGGGCAATTTCCGGCATTAATGAGCTGAATTGAACCCGGTCAGGGTCAATCAGCCACGCCAGCAAAGACCCGTTTATCAAGGCCTGGAACGTAATCGCCAGCATATGCGGGTCCAGGTCGCTTTTAATATAGCCCCCCGCCTGCAGCTCTTTTAAGACCGAACCGATTACATCAAACAGCCGGGCATAGGTTGCACGCAGTTTTTCCCTAACCGCCGGTTCACGGCTGGAGGTAACAAACTCAAAGAAAAGCATGGGGCGGCCAGCTCCCTGACCACAGCACTCAAGCTGCGTCTGCAGCAAAGCAGCAAGGGCCTGCACCGGATCTGTTGCGGTAAAAACCTTTTGCACCTGTTCCGGCAATAGCTTTTCCTGTTGGGTAAGGTCCAGGTCACAAAGAGCCAGAAACAAGTCACTCTTGCCGGAAAAATGCCAGTATACGGCGCCCTTGGTCAGCCCGGCAGCGGCGGCAACCTGTTCCAAGGTCGCACCGGCATAGCCATACTCGGCAAAAATCCCGGCTGCCGCAGCCAAAATCCGGGTCCGAGTATCGGCCAGAGCTTTTCCGCTTTCCGCCTGTCTTTCGGCAAGCAATTTTCTCATCCCCTGCTTGTCGCCAAAATGCCGCCGCACCGCAGTCCAATGCACCCCGGCCTCTCGAGCCACATCAGCTAAGGTGATTTTATCAAAAGGATGCCGGCCAGCCAGTTCATAGGCGGCCTTTAGAATTCGCTCTGTTGGTTTAATAACAACCACTCCTTGATTGCAAAACATACCGTTAAGTATTATATTATCATACCGCTCAGTATGTAAATATAATAACATGTCGTTTTTCCAATGTCAAGCAGACACCGCAACACGAGGCTAAAAAGCTATGATTATACCTCCGTCATCTGCATAAGTAGAACTGAGGCCTGCCATTTCGACAATCACCACATCTTTGAAATTGTATTTTTTCTGTACTTCTGCTTTAAACTGCAAAGCCCTGTCCAAACAGTTACAGTGCGAAATGCCCAAAACCTTTTGCTCAAGCGCGCTGCCTTCTTCGCCAATTCGTTCCACCAGCCTTCTGAAGGCTTTTTTATAACCCATAATCTTTTCTACCAGCTTGATATTGCCCTCTTCATCAGCACCCATAATCGGTTTAATGGACAGCGCGGTTGCCGCCTTGGCAATTATAGGGTGCAGCCTGCCCGCCTTGGCCAGGTGCTCCAGGCTCTCCAACAGGAAAAGAGTTTTCATTTCTTTGATATATTTTGAGACCTCTTCCACAATCTCCAGGTCGGTCAAATTATTTTTGGCCAGCTCGTAAATTTTAAGACTGATTAAAGTTTCGGCAACGGAAGCACTCAGGGAATCAAAGACATGGATAAATTTTTCGCCCACCTCGTCCAGAAACATATTCCTGGCCAGGATGGCACTGTTATATGTCCCACTAAGCTTGGAGGACAAAGTAACTACAAATACGCTCCCCTCGCCTTTATATTTTTCCAGAAAATCATAGGGGGTGGGACTTGCTGTTTTGGGAGGTATCCGGCTTGCGTTCATTTCTGCCAAGTAATGCCTGATATCAAGGTTCTCGTCATCAACGTACTCCCTGTCTTCGAGTCTAAGCGTCAGCGGAACCAGCTCGATGCCGGTCTCCTTTTTCATTTCTTTTGTCATATCACAACTACTGTCCGCGACAATTTTTATCTTCATAACCGACCACCCTTATTTACAAATTTTTTATATATTTCGGTAAAAATATACTTTTTCCTTCTTTAAGTAAACCGCCGGATGCTCTACAGCGCATTTTGTCGAACACATGTTCTTGCCTTTCCCGCCTCTTTCTGCTAAAATATAATTACCAAAATCATCTACTAAAATTTTTATCCTACCTACCTGTAGTTAATAAAAGGGAGGAACAGGCATGAATAATGAACAGTTCCAAGAATTTGTAGTCAAGCATCTGACCATTTTATCCAATGATGTCTCATCACTGAAAGGTGATGTCTCATCACTGAAAGGTGATGTCTCATCACTGAAAGGTGATGTCTCTGCGCTGAAAGGTGATGTCTCTGCGCTGAAAACTGACGTCTCATCATTGAAACATACTGTCGCCAGAATCGAAGCCCGCATGGAAAATGAAATTATTGATAAGATCAAAGCTCTGTTTGATGGATACAATTCACATAGTGAGCGGCTTAACAGTCATGAGGAGATTTTAGTGAATCATTCTAAAAATATCGCCATCCACGAAATGAAGCTGCAATCTCTGGAAAACAGATAAAAATGAAAACCGTCGATGTAGTTGTTTTAGTTCATGGCTTCTGCCGAAATGCAACAGATATGTATACGCTGAAAAACAACCTGAAACAGTGGGACTATAAGGTTATAACTGTCAACCTGCCAACTTTTTTTAGCACATTAAAAAACTGTGCCGACTTATTGGCGAATGAATTATCGGTAATCGCCGGCGAAATTGGCGAGCCGCATAAAATTCACCTTGTTGGACACAGTTTTGGTGGTCTCATCATCAGATCGCTCTTGTCAAATCATTTAGTCAGCAATCTGGGTCGGTGCGTTTTGATTGGCACACCAAATCACGGGACTAAATTGGCTGACCTGGTCAAAAAAATATTTTGGCCGGCACTGGAAATATTCAAACCCCTTAAAGCTTTATTGAGCGGGGGGCCAGATATCGCACCCCCTCTTGGCGCCGCAAAACCGCAGATTGGGGTAATTGCCGGCAATCGCAACAATCTTTTAGCAGGCTTTTTTTTATCAAAAGAAAGTGATGGCAAAGTAGAAGTTAAATCCGCGAAACTTGACGGAATGAGTGATTTTATTATCGTTTACTATAATCATGATGAGCTGCATCATACGCCGGAAGTCACAGCATTAGTCCACTCATTCCTGCAAACGGGAAGCTTCCGACAGCGCGAACCCTAACCGCGAACCTTAGCCGTTAACCCTAGCCGCGCACCTTACCCCAAGTCACTCCAATCTTCCACATTCCAGACTTCGGTCACCACATCTTCGTAAAATTCCGGTTCATGGCAGACAAGAATCACTGTGCCTTTAAACTCTCTTATAGCTTTTTTCAACTCGGCCTTGGCATCTACATCCAGATGGTTCGTAGGCTCGTCCAGCGCCAGCCAGTTGGTCTCCTGCAGCATCAGCTTGCACAGGCGCACCTTAGCCTGCTCCCCGCCGCTTAATACCTGCATCTGGCTGGTAATATGCTCATTTTTTAATCCGCAGCGGGCCAAGGCAGCTCTGGCCTCAAACTGAGTCAGCCCCGGATATTCGTCCCATAATTCCTGCAGGGCCGTTTTAGTGTTTTTGCCCTGCGCTTCCTGTTCAAAATATCCCGGATATAGGTAATCCCCGCTTTCCAGCTTGCCCCCCACCGGTGGCAGAATTCCCAGCAGGGTTTTCAGCAAGGTTGATTTGCCTAAACCGTTACAGCCCTTTAAAGCCACCTTTTGCCCCCGCTCCAATTGAATATTCAGGGGCTTGGTGAGCGCTCTGTCATAACCAATTTGCAAACCGTCGGTGCGAAAAATTATCCGACTCGGAACCCGGGCTTCCTGAAACTTAAAGTTTGGCTTCATCTTTTCCCTTGGTTTTTCAATCAACTCCATCTTATCTAACTGCTTTTGCCTGCTTTTGGCCCGACCGGTAGTAGAGATGCGAGCCTTATTCCTGGCCACAAAGTCCTCCAGCCTAGCGATTTCCTGCTGCTGTTTTTCGTATGCCTGATGATGCTTGGCCTTGTTAGTTTCATAAAGCTCCATAAACTTGTTATAATCACCTACATAGCGCGTTAACCGGCCCTGCTCAACATGATAAATGACATTGATTACCTTGTTGAGGAACTCTATATCGTGGGTAATCAGGATGAAGGCATTCTCATAATCCTGCAAATACTTGGTCAGCCAGGCAATGTGCTCTTCATCAAGAAAGTTGGTTGGTTCATCCAGGAGCAGAATAGATGGCTGTTCCAATAACAGCTTAGCCAACAACACCTTGGTTCGCTGGCCACCGCTTAAATTTCCAACCTCCCGGTCCAGGCCAATGCTTCCCAAGCCCAGACCATTGGCCACTGCTTCTACGTTAGCGTCAATAGTATAAAAACCGCTGTGGTCCAGAATATCCTGAATATCCCCCACCGCCTCAAGGAGCTTATTCATTTCCTCCTCATCGGCCGTGGCCATTTTTTCATAGGCAGTCTGCATTTCCGTTTCCAGGCCGAGAAGCCGGTTAAAGGCACTACGCAAAACAGCGCGAATAGTTTGTCCTGGCTCCAGTGTGGTGTGCTGATCCAGGTAGCCGACCGTCACCCGGTTTGACCATTCGACTTTTCCCGCATCAGGCATTAACTGGCCGGTAATTATATTTAAGAAAGTCGATTTCCCTTCACCGTTGGCACCGATAAGACCCACGTGTTCACCTTTAAGCAGGCGAAAAGACACATCATCAAGAATAACCCGCTCCCCAAAACCATGAGAAACCTTTTCCACATTTAATACACTCACCTTAAATCCTCCTATAATGCAAAATCACTATTCATTATAGCTGAGAATCGGCAAAAGTGAAAGACTAACGCATTTTTGTACTTCAACGGACAGAACCGGCGTTGGTCCAGCGAAGCTTTTGTATAAAGGAAATTACCGATTTTCACGAAATACTAAGCAAAGGAAGGAGGTGCTGAAAATGCTGAAGAAGTTTATTACTGCCAAAAGCAAGACCAAGGTCCTGATGCAGTATGTAAAGGATTATGAAATCAGGGACAACATGACCCTGGGGATCGTCTTCCGGCTGTGGAGCGAACTGGAAGTAATTGATAAGGGCGTTTTTTTAAACGACCTGACCTACATCACAGATGAGCCCCTGTTGGTAATCAGTTGTGACACGGCAAAAGTCCCCACCATTCTGACGTATAACGGCGAGGGCTACAAGGACATCAATGCAATCTTTGAAATCATTCAATCCCTGGATCTGTATTACATTTACCTGATCTTCCCCGAGCGGGCGAGCCCTTACTGGTACATCAACATCTGCGCACCGAACCCCTTCGCCAAAGCCATCCCGGCGTTAGAGCGGATGATGGCTGAGCTCGGGGAACGCACAGAGTTTGACCTGGAGTTTGCCAAGATCTACAAACAAGCGCTGCTGATCCTGATTGACAATGCCCTGGATGCCAGGGACAAAAAACAATTTATAGCGTTATCGGAGGAGTGGAGAAAAATTGCCTAAGAAAGACTAAAAATCACCTTCACGCAAAAATGCGGAAGGTGATTTTTTTAATTCTTCTTAAAAGCGAACGGTCTGTCCCCGTTACAGACTATTACTATATTTTTTCCCGTATTGTCTTATAGGCCTGTACAACTATTAAGGGAATAAAGGCCAAACCCAGTATTACTGGTAACTCATTGATGATATTATCATACACGTCAAACACCAGCTTCAAAGGATCCAGCGTAATGACCAGTCCCAACATAAAAATTCCTGCCAATAACGCATACCACTGATATTTATTGGTAAACAGACCTATTTTGTGTAACGGACGCCGGGAACGGCAGTTAAAGCCATGAATTAACCGCGCCAGGGAAAGGGTGATAAACGCCATCGTGCTCCCCATGGACACCCCGCCCTTATTTAAACCATAATAAAAAGCCGCCACTGTAGACGCCGCAATCACGAAACCTTCAAACACAACCGATGTCAAAAAGGGTTTGGTCAGGATAGGCTCGTTTATATCCCTGGGCTTTTCTTCCATTACTTTATTGCTGTGCGGCTCCAACCCCAAGGCAATTGCCGGCAAGGAGTCGGTCAACAGATTTATAAATAAAAGATGCACCGCAGCAAAGGGCAGCGGTAAATTTGCGATGGACGTATATAAAACCGCTAAAATCCCCGCCGTATTCCCCGCCAAAAGAAATTTGATGGAATTTTTTATATTAGTGTAAATGCTTCTGCCATGAGATACAGCTTTTACAATGGTGGCAAAATTATCATCAGTCAAAACCATTGCCGATGCATCCTTGGCCACCTCAGTACCCACCTTGCCCATGGCAATCCCGATATCAGCCTGCTTCAGGGCAGGCGCATCGTTAACCCCGTCACCGGTCATGGCCACCACATTACCCCTGTCTTGCCAGGCTCGCACTATCCTGATTTTATGTTCTGGGGACACCCTTGCATAAACAGCAATGCCCTCTACAGCTGCCTTTAATTGTTCATCGGTCAGCTTGTCGATTTCACTGCCTTCCACAACCCTGCCGGTTGCTTTGAGAATCCCTATCTGCCTGGCGATAGCAGCCGCCGTAATTTTATGGTCCCCCGTGATCATTACGGGTATAATCCCCGCATTTATGCAATCTTCAACCGCCTGTGCCGATTCCTCCCGGGGAGGATCAAACATCGCCACGAGCCCGATAAAAACCAGGTCATGTTCATCGTCCAGCGTCAATTCTACCGGGGCTTCAAATGTCTTATAGCCAAAAGCCAGAACCCTCAGCCCGTGCTGGGAAAACTCCCGGTTAATCCGGTTTATCTCTTCAATATCTTCCGGAGTAATCGGTTTGCGGCTGCTCCCCGTGTCTATTGCCGTTGCTCTTTGGATAATCACATCTAAAGCGCCCTTGGTGACCATCGTAACCTGACCTTCTAAAACATGCAGGGTACTCATCAGCTTTCTTTCCGAATCAAAAGGCAGCTCGGACTGCCGGGGGTATTTTTCTCTCAATTCAATTTCATCGATCGCATATAACTCCGCCATGTTTACCAAGGCTATCTCCGTCGGGTCCCCGATTTCCTGCTCGCCGTAAGTAACCGCATCATTGCAGAGCACGCTCATTTCAACGATTTTTCTTTGCAGGTCGCCGGTCATATTTATGTTATTAACCTCGAAAGGCTTGCCGCCGGCATACAACCTCTCCACCACCATTTTATTCTGGGTCAGGGTGCCTGTTTTATCGGAGCAGATGACCGAAACACTGCCCAGGCTTTCAACCGCCTGCAACTTTCTGACGATAGCGTGTTCCCTTGCCATCTTCTGTGTGCCAATGGCCAATACTATGGTAACGATCGAGCTGAGCGCTTCCGGAATCGCTGCAACCGCCAGCGCGACGGCAAACATAAAGGATTCCACCGTCCCAAAGCCGCGGTAAACATTAAGCACAAAAATAGCGGCACATAAAACCATAATCGCCGCCGCAAGTTTTTTGCCAAACTTATCAAGGCTAACCTGCAGAGGTGTTTTCTTTTCCTGAGCGGTTTCCAGCAAAGTGGCAATTTTGCCGAGCTCAGTATGCATACCTGTGCCGGTAATGGCAACTACAGAACGACCATAGGTGATTAGACTGCCGGCGAAGACCATGTTTTTCCTGTCGCCTATCGGAACATCCGACTCGCTGATTTCTTCCACTGTTTTAATTACGCTCACTGATTCACCGGTCAGTGAGCTTTCATTTGCCTGTAAGCTGTAATTCTCGATAATTCTGCCATCCGCGCTTACAAAATCCCCGGCTTCCAAAAACAATATGTCCCCCGGGACTACTTCTCTGGAAGGGGTTTCTACTTTTTGGCCCCCCCTTAAAACCCGGGCCACCGGCGAAGAAAGAGCCTTTAAACTATCCAGAGATTTTTGCGCTTTAATATGCTGCACTGTCCCTAAAACGGCGTTAAGTATTGTCACCGCCAAGATTACCCCGGTGCTTTTGTAATCCTTTAACAGAAAGGAAATAGCCGCCGCCGCCAAAAGTATGATCACCAGAAAATCGGCGAACTGATTGAAAAAAACTTGTATCACACTTGGCCTTTTCGCTTCGTGGAGTTCGTTATAGCCAAACTCCTGCCTTCTTCTCTCAACTTCCTCTGAAGTCAAACCGGTCATATCTGCCTGCATTTCCTTTAGCACGGTGTCAGCCGATTTGTTGTAAATTTCCTGCATTCGCTTGCCTCCCTCATAATAAATAGCTACCAAAAACTTTTTGACAATAAAAAAACTCTGTACCTATAATAATTATGGCACAGAGTCTCACGACTTATGATAATGGCCGGGTTAATCAACCGTGATGACGACCAATACCTCTGTGAAATAATCACAGAGCGTTACTCCCTCTATATAAATATAAAATTATTAAATTCTAAAACGACTTTACTAATTTATTATAGGTGCAATTGCTAAAAAAAGCAAGTTTTTTTGCTTTTTCCTTGATATTTTGGAAATTGCGAGCATGCCTGACAACAGGCAGCCAACCGGCTGCCTGTTGTCAGGCATGCTCTTTCTCGTGGATGTTGGTTGGTTCATTCAGGAGCAGAATAGAGCTGGCCACCGGTTAAATCCCCAAAAATCACCTTCTCGCTAAATGCGGAAGATGATTTTTTTAATTCTTGTCACAAGCAGGAAAAAGCTTACCAAACAAAGAAAATACCCTGCATTACTTTTAATATAAACAACAAGGAGAGCCCAATGCACTTAGAATTTCCGCCTGAAATAAAACTGCTGGCCGGCTGGCGCCCAGCCTCCGAGCCTATGGTCAGAGAAGGCTTTTGGCACTGGAAAGTCTACCTCGAAAGCGCGCGCAAAATAAAAACAGCGGGCTACGTCGAGTGGGGCCAGGATGATTTCACGCCCGGCAAAGGGCTGCATGACCTTCTGCTCAGGCTGTATCGGCACCGGAACGCCCTGGAAGCGGGCAGATTATCTGCCGCCCTCAAAGAACAGACCCCTGCCCAAAACCTCATTCCGGAAGAAACGGCAAATCTACTGGTTAAAGCCGGCTGGCTAATCCTGTGGGTGCGATTAAAAGCGGACGGTCTGTCCCCGTTACAGACACAGTACTACCGCGGCCTAAAACTGACCGCCAGCCTTAATGAGGCCAAAATATCGGCAGCAGTCAGCGCCCGCGCCTGGACAAAAAGGCTGACCAAAAAATGGCAGGCAATTGAAATATCCACCGAAGCCCGGTCGAACAGCCAGGGGAGCAGCCGAGAGAACAGCCGGGAGCAGCCAATGACACAGGAACGGTTGCGGTTGCTGAAGCAATTGCGGTTATTGGAACAGCTTAAAATCACATCCCGCGGCCTGCTGGATAAAACCGGTGCCTACTTAAAAGGGGAGTCCCCGGCACCGCCGCATCTCCCCGAACAGCCTCGCAAGGTTTTTGACCCGGCCAACATGAATAGCTTTTTTGCTATAACCCTCGAGTTCTGGACCGCTCTGGCCGGCGCAATTGCCGCCAGTCCTGACGGGTTTGACTGGAAAGAAAACGGTGCCGGCTACCACCAGGCCATTGGCGGTTCCAAGCTATTTGACCGGCAAAGGGACAACCTAGTTTTATACACAGAAGAAATTTTCAATGTCTCCCTCGCCGAAACCGGACTCATATCCCGGGGCAGCCTTTACAGCATCTACCTGGCCGGGAGCCTAGTTACCGGCGGCCAAGCCGCCACCTCAATACAGGCCGTAACAAATATCCAGGTGGAAGAGGCGATATCCTTCAAAACCCCGGCAACCCAGCTAATTCTCACAGAAAACAGAGCGCTACTGCTTAAAATGCACAAATCAGGCTGGTTGAAAAAGCGCCCTGATATACTGGTATTAGGCATTGACGGCCGCCTGCGCACTGCCCATAAACGGTTGCTGACTCTGATCACGGAGAACAATCAAATCTCTGGTATATCCGCCTGGGTGGATACGGACACTGCCGGAACAGAAATAGCTGCTGCCCTGGCCGCATTGTTCCCCGGCATAGCCATGGTCCTGCCGCCGGCCGCCGGACACGCCCAACAGACGGTACAAAAAGAAAAGACCCTTCCATATCAGGAATGGGTCAATTGGCTGGCACAGCATACGGAATACGTTGATATTGAGCAGGAAGAGATGCTGGGCGACGAGGCCCTCTGGGGAGCTATCTGGCCTATGCTCCCTGCACCTGCTGACTCTACTGCCCCTAATGCACCTGCAGGCGCTACTGCTCCTGATACCTCTACTCCTCCTGCCCCCGGACCTCCCGGTACTCTTCCCGGGTGACATCATAGACCTCACTGACCGCCTGGCCGGGCAGTACTCCGGGGTTTGCCACTACACAGTGAAACTTGCGGAACCGGTCCAGATACCGATCGCCGTGAACCCGCGGCGAAATGATAACCAGCTTCCGACCCAGCACCTCACGGTATAAATCGAAGATCTCATGCTTACGTTCTTCATCCAGGGCGCTGTCAAATTCGTCCAAGACATAAAAAGGCGGCTTGTTTTCAATATCGCTCAGCAAAGCCAAAGCAAAAACCAAGGAAACGGCGGCCCGCTCCCCGCCGGAAATGCCTTCGCCCACTACCCGGCCAGATTCCGGGTGGATTTTTTCCGGCTTATGACCAAGTTTTGTGGCCACATGAAGTTCCCACTGGTATTGCGGGTTCCGTCCTTCCGGGTCCGGCATCACCGACCTGATATCGCCCACCATGCTCAACCGCTGCATGAAGCCGACAAACTTCTGATTGGTCCGCTGCCAGCGATTATACACGGCTTTGTCAAATTCGTTCCGGCGCTCTTCCTCCCGCGCCTTCAGACTGACAAAGCGCACCTGTGATTCCTCAAGTTCCCTGCCGGCATCAGCAAACTCCAGGGCATAATCTTCGTATTTTTGCCCGGCCTCTTCGTCAACCATCCTGGCCAGGGCGTCATCCAGAATGTCCCGTCCTTCCTTGACCTTACGCTGCAAATTGGCTCTGGTGCGCTCCCGCTCGGAAAACTCCGGCGGCTGCCACTGCCCGGAACGAACCAGCCCTTGGATTATCTCATCAAACTCCCGTCCCATATGCTCTACGCTATTCCGGTATTCCTCACCCTCAATGCTCAGGTTATCAGCCTCTTCCTCCAGGTTCTGCCGGCGGGCGCCTTTGTTCTCCAACTCATTTTCCAGCCCGTTCAATTCACCTTGCATCCCCTGCATTTCCCGGTTCTGACCCTGCATCGCCTGCCAGTTTTTCTCGATATCAAGCTCAAGAGCGGATAAAACTTCTCTTTCAGCCTGTAACTGCCTTTCACCGGCAGTTGTTTTGTTTTCCAACTCATTCAGCCGGGCCACCGCCGCGGCTTCTTTCTCGTACTCGGCGTAAACGGCCAGTTCCCCTTCCACGCCCTTTAACAGGTTTTCTTCCTTTTCCCGGAGCCGTACTTTTTCTTCTTTATCTAATTCCAACCCTTTACGCAATACCGTAATTTCATCATACCTCAGCTCCGCCGCCGCAAGCTCCCTGTCCAGCCCGGCCAGCCTGACCCGCGCCGCCGGCAGGGCGGCGTTAACCTCCTGCCGCAGCCGCAGGTCCGCAGCCAACCCAGCGACTATTATTTCCGTTTGATTTATACTATCCTCTAGCCCGGCAATTTCCCCGGCATACTGCTCAAGTTCAGCAAGGGCCTTGGCCCGGGCCTTTTCCAGGGCGTCATGGCCAATCGAAGGCCCTTTTTCCACCGGGCCCCTGATACCATGGGTGTCCCAAAGAGCCCCCTGCCAAAGCTTGAGCCTGCCCCGAGCTGCTTCCGGCTGCTGCGCCGCCCGGGCTATTTCTACCTTGTTCAGCCAAGCTTCAATACCCCGCCAAAAAGGTTCGGAAAGTCTCCGGGCAGCCGTCTCGTCCCATTCTATCCACTGAAAAACCTCCCCGGTCCGGTTCCCCAGCTCAAACCACGGGCGTTTCACCCCTTCCCCCACCGGGGCCACATAAAATGATTTCTCAATTGGCGCTTTGGCCAGCAAACGTTCCACAAACACGGTATGTTTCAACGGCCCCAGCACAGCTTCAGCTTCGTCGGACTTAACCCCGGACTTAATCCTGAAAATTTCGCCAAAGGCTGCCGCCTGGATGCCGGCCTCCCGGTAAATCTTCAGCAGTCTTTCCTGTTCATTGAGCAGCAAAGACTCCCGGTCCATCAGCCCTGCATATTCCCGCTGTTTTTCCCCATGACGGCTGCGGGCCTGACCCAGCAACTCCCGGCAATGATTAAGACGCTTTTTCCCAGCCGCCAATTCTCCGGCTAACGCACCCTCCGCCGCCAAGCCCTGGTCCTGCTCCTGCAACCGTTCCAACGACTCCTCCAGGTTTTCCTTTTCCTTTTCAGCAGCACCTATTTGCCGGTTTATCTCCCGCTCCTCATCAGACAGCCGGGCTATCCTCTCAGACAATTCCTGCCCTTCATCCAGGAGACGGGCAATCGACTCCTTTAAGCGCCCCTGTTCCTCCAGCAGTTCTTCTTTTGTCCGGTGGATATGCTTCATTTTATTGGCCACATCGGCAATTCTGGCCGCCAGGTCAGCCTGTTCCTGCCGCCAGGCGGACAGTTCCCGGCCCCAGCCGTCCATCCGGGACCTGGCCTGGGTCGCCTGTTCTTCCCAGCCATTCTTTTCCCGGCTGAGTTTTTCCAAGTGGTCTCGCGCCCGCTTCAACCGGTGTTCCAATTCCTCTTTGGCTTCTTGCAGCCGGTTACACTCTGCCAGCGCTTCCGCCAGCCGCCCGCGAACCTGAGTTTCCTCCTGCTGCGCAATAGCCAGCAATTCCCGCCAGCAGGCGTCAAAAAGCATAAGCCCCTCCCGGCGCAAATGGTTCCTTTGCTCCAGGGCATTCTTGTGCTTTTCCAATTCCAGCAGCCGTCTTTTTTTCATCAGGGCTACTGTCCTGGCATTTTCAAAATCTTCCTCCGCCCTTTTCATTTCCTCCCTGGCCTGCTGCCACTGCCGCTGAATCTCATCCAGCTGAAACATCTCTGCTACCCGGCGGAAACGCTCCGTGTCCGGGATATTGGCAAAATCGGCGATGGAACCCTGATACCAGAACATAAAGTAACCGTCGGCATCAATATCAAAAACCCTTTTATAATAATCCCGGGCATCAGCCCGGGACGGAAATTTGCGGATTACCTCCAGCTTATCCGCGGTCTCGCCGCCACGCAGGTAGTATACCACGCCTTTCCGGTCGCTGCCGGCCTGTGATTTCACCTCGGCCACCAATTCAATATATTCAGGCGCATCTTTCCGCTGCGAACTGGGCGGGTTATGAAACAAAATCCCCACCAGGGCATGCCAGAAGTCCTGCTCTTTGCGTTTGAGCTTGGAGCGCAACCCTTCAATAGAAACCCGCCCGCTGACCAGAGCAAAGGACATCGCATAAACCAGGGTGGATTTCCCGGAACCGTTCTTACCCCCAATAAGCACATCATCCTGTTCATCGCCCAAATCCATGCTGCGCGGCGTGAAATCCCGGATCCCATGCAGCCTTATTTTAACCGGATACAATCACTCCACCCCCTAAAACATCCGAAACTGCTCAGTGCCTTCGTCAATTGCACCCTTTTTTATCTGCAGCCTGTCCAGGGCAAAAAAGCTGCAAACCTGTTCCATAGTAACCTGGCCACCCTGGCTTTCACCGGTAATACGCTGCAAAAACTCCGCCGAAAACGCGTTCCTGGCAATCTCCGTCAACTGGTAAACCCGTTTAGTTTCTTCATCCTCCCCCGGCATTTCCTCAACCCGTAGGAACCCGCTTTTAACCAGGGTTTCCAGAGCGTGCTGCAGTTTTCGTTCGGCATACAGGCTGGAACGCTGGAAATACCCGTGCAGTTCATCAAAAGTGATTTTTCCGGTACGGGAAGTCATGCCCAGGTAAAAACAAAACAGCAGCAAAGCCAGGTGCCGGTCGTCCAGCAGTTCCTGGGTCCACTGGGCATTAGCCCGGGTTAGCGGGATACACCGGTCACTCACCGGGTCATAGACCACTTTCAGGGCATCCCCCAGCACCCGGTTAACTTTACGCAGAAAAGCATCAAAAACCTCATCCCGCCGCGCCCGCAAAAGCTTCATCACCCGCTGCCGGTTTACGCCCGTCTGGCTTTTACTGGAAATCAGCACCTCCGACAAGGCCCGCTGTTCACTTTTGGTAAGGGTGACAAAATCCATTACGGGTGCCGTCTCAAATTCCTCACTCATTGTTTGCCGCTTCCCCCTTCTCCAGGTGCCGGCCAAGTTTATCCGTACCTTTTATATACCGCACCCCGTCTTCCGGGTAGTTAACAGGAAAACTGTAATTCCTGGCTTTTTCCTTTTCATCACCGGCCCGATGCAAAAAAGTCCGGGCTTCTTCTTCCGTAATTAAAAACCCCAGCACAAACAACTGCCGCACCACATCCCCCCAGGTGCCGCCCAGGCTGTTAACAATTTCGGCCATAGAAGCCCCGGGCCGCTCCCGGATATATTCCACCACCGGCCTGGTATCAGTGGCTAGCTCGGCACTGATGGAGGTTGTATAACCTATAATCCGGGCCAGTTCACCCGCCGTAACCTGCCGGGCCGCTTCGTAGATAATCTCGCCGGAGGCTTCAACGTCTTCGTCCGGCGGCTCCCACTTCTCGATCCAATGGCCCAACTGTTCCCGGCCCCGGTCAATATCACCCTGATGGATAAAGAAAGGGATATGGAAAGGCAGCCACAACCCCGGCTCACCTTCTTCTTCCAACCCTTCCCCGGCGTAAACCCCTTCTTCCATGTACTGCAGGACCTGCAGGGGCTTTAAGGTCAAACCCTTGGTCCGGCCGCTGTAAACATCCAACAGGTATTGCATAAACTTATCCCGGTCAATGCGCAAAATCTTGCGCCCAATCTGCAGCTGGGCGGTCACCGCGTTTTCGCCCAGCAAGGCGCTAAGCTCCTGGATAACCCGGTAAAACACAATGGTAGCCCGCTGGTGCTGGCGTTCCACCTTGCGGTCAACAACGCCTTCCGGATTATTTAACCGGCTTTTTAACTCTTCCTCCAGCATCTCCACCAGGGCCAGCACGCTGGCATACTTTTCCAGGGCCTTGCGATCCTGGACATACTTTTCCCGCTGGTAGCGCAGGTCATTGACGGCGTTTTCCAGGTTATGCAAAACACTGGCCACCGTATCCTGCCGACCGATGCCTATATCTTCATAAGCCCGCGCCAGCTGCAAATCACGCTCCGCCTGGAAAATCTCCCGCACGGAAGGGCTTTGCCGGTGATAAAACAGACTGTCGTTAGCAATCCGGAAAATCTGGTTGACCATCCGTTTACCGGTATTGGTAAACTTCAACGGCGGCTGCCGGCTGTCGGAAATCCAATTATACCGCTGCCCCAGCCGCACCAGCCGGGGGATCTCAATAGCCGCGCTGCGCCCGTATATGCGCTGGAAACGGTAAACCAGCTCATCTTCTCCCTGCACGGCTTCCTCTTCGTAAAAAGTGCTGCGCCGGATGAGTTCAAAGGTCTTAAGAGTATCAAAAACCGCTTCGGGCTCGCTCCAAAAGCGTTCAGCGGCCAGGTCTTTGAGCACCCCGGCGAGCATCACCAGGTCCTTTAAGGCGTCTGTAACCTCCGCCCCGTCGGAGCACTGTAATATATCCAGACCAAAGTTATCTCGTTCCTCAGCCATAGGCCACCACCTGCATTCAGTAATGTCACTATTTTCGGCGAAATAAGGCAGAATTCCTGCTTGTTTCGCTATGTTTTGGCGGTGATATGAGTAGAAAATAATCCCCGACTGGGCCTGGAACTGATTTGCCGAGGAGCAATGATCTGATCAGCAGAGATTGCACCTCTGGTCGAAGTGGTGCAAATAATGATTGGCGCATTTACCGCACCACAAGAAAATTGACTTCGTCAACTTATTCTTCGATGTCAATTTTCTTGTTCAAAGGGGGCCAGCCCCCTATGACGTCGCTTCGCTCCTGTTACCCCCGAAGCATAGGGGGCATACCCCCTATAACCCCTATGTTAAGGAAATTATCCACAGCTTGAAAAAAGCATAATTTCCTTAACATCAAAAAAAATCAAGGCCCGCGGCCTTGATTATCATATCTAAACACATTCCTTAGAATGCACCTTATGCATAAACTCGTTTACATCTGCCGGTACATTACCATCCAATTTAGAAACCAACCAAACCGTGAAAAACCCAAGTGGTACGGTAATAAGTCCCGGGATCGTGAATTGAATGGCCGGCGGCAGGGTCTCCTTAAAGAAAATCATATACAACGAGGAAATAAGACCAACTGTCAAACCTGCTATGGCACCTTTCTCAGTCATCCCCCGCCACCAAATGCCCAATATAAAAATTGGAGCAAAAGTACTGGCTGCGACATTAAAGGCTAACCCTACCAATTGGCCAATGCTGGCATTTTCCACCATCAAGCCCAAAGCTCCGTACAGCAAACCGCAAATAACGCTGGCGATTTTAGCGGCTCTCATCCGTTGTTTGTTATTGCTGTTGGGATTAATGAAATGTGTGTAAAGGTCGTGCCCCAAAGCACCGGAACTGGCGATAAACAATCCTGATACATTGGAGAAAATAGCCGCAAAAGCACCGGCAATTACGAAGCCTAATAACCACTGTCCCCCTAAAGCTTCCGCTAAGGAAGGAATCACCATATTATTCCCGCCAATCGTCATAGCTTTAAGAATTTCCGGGGTAAGTGTGCCATTTTGAGCGCCGGTCAGGAAAACGTACTTGCCTGCCGTCCCAAGATACAACGCCAGCATAAAGAAAAGGCTGGAAATACCGATAGCAAAAAGAGCTGAATAGCGTGCATCCTTAGCTGACGGGTTGGTATAAAAACGAAGCAAAATATGCGGCAAACCAATTGTACCAAAAGCCAAGCCTATTAACATAGATAGAGAGCCAGCGAGGTCCTTAAACATGGTACCGGTATAACTCCATACGGTTCCGTCAACGATCACATCTTTACCATCCGGAGTATAAGCACCGGTGCCTGGAACTATTCCCGTCCAATTATTGATAAGTTCCAAAATCTTGCCGTAATTAAAGCCAAAATAAATGGCCATGGCAAACATTACTATGAAAGCACCAAACCGTATCCATATTTCCAGGGCCTGGTTAATCGTAGTTCCCTTCATACCGCCAATCCCAACGTAAAAAACCATTATTGTAACAGTAAAGATAACACCAAACTGGTAGCTGGTACCGAAAAACAACTTCAGTATAGTTGCCGCACCTAAAAGCTGCGGTGCTGCATAGAACCCGGAAATAGCCAAAACTACGATTACTGCGATAAGTCGAGCACGAGAACTATGAAAACGCTGAGCTAAGAAATCTGCCACCGTAAAAGCACCGAATCTGCGCAGTGGCCCTGCCACAAACAAAGCTAGGAGAGTTAAGCCGACGGAAAAACAAAAGGTATAGAAAATTCCGTCATACCCAAGCGAGAACGTAAGTCCGGCCAATCCCAAAAATGTGGCGGCACTTAAATAATCTCCGGCAATAGCAGAGCCATTAACCACCCAACCAAAGCTCCGGCCACCAACCCAGTAGTCAACAGTTGTAGTTGAATATTTTTTAGTTGCATACGTAATCCATACGATACTTAGTAGCAGCAGCAAAGTGAAAATGTATTTTGGAGTAAAGATTTCCATCAATGACCCCCCTTTGCAATGCTATCCGCCACGTTCTCTGGAGCAATCTGCACGAAACGTTTTTGAAAGAAATAAACATGTAGCGCAGCTACAATAAAAGCTAATAACATAGCTACAATAGAAGAAAGAAACCATGTTAGCGACATTCCGGCCCAAAGTTTCATCTTCATTAGCTTAGGCACGTTCCAATTAAGAATTGGCACCATAAGTAAAAAAATAAAATAAATCACCGTTAATTTACAGCTAACTTTGAACTCATCACGCATAATTGCTCTGGTTTTTTCATCAAGAGGGGCTAACTTTTCATAACGGGTAGTTCCTACAATAGAATTTGACATTTCTTTAAACCTCCTTTGGTAAATTATTGCTTTAATAATATTTTTCTTGCTATACTTTTTGATCCTGAGCTATACCGCCCCCCTTAATTCATTTTTGTACTTACGCCAATAAATACTTAAGTTACATACTACACAATAGCATAGTATATCGCAATAAAATATGGCCAATAGCCGAATTTTGGCTCTCTTTGGCCAATTTTAAGTATTTACAGTCATTTTTTCGTTACCGTTAATTAAATACCATTGGGGGAAATCAATATGTACTAAAATCCATGCAAATCAAGGGTTTGGTAATATAAATTACCTTCATTTGACGTTTGAGGGATGTAAAGTAATAAAGCACAAAAAATATCCCCCGGAGCAGACCAGGGGATATTTTCTAACATAAAACAAACATTATTCTTCTAAAGTAAATTCCCATGCACAATAATATTCATTAGGGTGCTCGTCAGGGGGGCAGGTGATGCATTTAGTTTTTATTCTAGGGTCAATAGTCCTGGCAAAACCGCTGTATTCCACGATGCCCACAGACTTGCAGGGAAATTCCGGCATTTCTTTTCTCTTGCGGGCCGCCTGCACCCGACAGTTGTTCATCCGAAAAACCAGCTTGTTATGATTAACCCAAACTATTTCTTGCTCATTTATCGCAGAGTACAATCTAAACTGCAGTGCCTTAGCCAAAGATGGTAAACCGCCGTCATTGGGCATGCCAAGAAATTTCATAATCCGACTTGCCTCTATTACGGTAAATTTCTCCCAGGCCATGCGGTCAAGTTCAACTGCTGCCTCCATACCATATTTTTCTTCGGCCGCTTGGAACCATAGACCGTCGTGAGCCAGCCAGCGCTTAGACATATCTACAACAAAAGCCAATAATTCTTCCCGACTCAAGTCCTTAATGCTTTCCATATTGGCCTACCTCCAATTGGAATAATTTTCATACCGGTGTTACTGCATGTTTTCGTTCCGAAAAAACCATTTCCTTTGAGGCATAAGAAGCATACCGGGTAATAAGCTCTGCGCGCAAATTATTGGCCGGCACCACTCCATCAATAACCAATTCCGAGGCTAAGCGGTAAATATCTATATCCTCCCTGTATTCCTGACGCTTTTCCTCGACAAATGCCGACCTTTCCGGTTCTTCCAAAGCCATGATCTTATTATTATATACGGCATTGACAGCGGCCTCCGGACCCATTACGGCAATCTGCGCCGTAGGCAAAGCCAGGCAGCAATCAGGTTCAAAAGCCGGACCGCACATAGCGTATAAGCCGGCACCATAGGCCTTTCGAACAACTACAGAAATCTTAGGCACTGTAGCCTCGGACATGGCACAAATTAGCTTGGCGCCGTGCCTGATAATGCCTGCACGCTCAACTTTAGTACCAATCATAAAACCGGGCACATCCATCAGAAACAGGAGCGGGATATTAAAGGCGTCACAAAGGGTAATAAACCTGGTAGCCTTATCGGCTGAATCAACAAACAACACCCCACCCTTTACCCTGGGCTGATTGGCCAAAATACCCACAGCCCGGCCACCGATACGGGCAAAGCCGGTAACAATTTCCTGGGCAAAAAGCTTTTTCATCTCAAAAAAACTGCCTTCATCAATCAATCGGTTGATAAATTCATACATATCAAAAGCTGTGTTCTGATCTAGCGGTACGATTTCCTCCAGGCTACGTCCAGGCACCGGCAGTTTTGCCTTTATCAAAACAGGCAGGTTTTTAAAATTAGGCGGGAAATAGCTCAGGTATTTCCTAGCCAAACTAATCGCTTCTTCCTCAGTTTGAGCTAGCACATCACCACAGCCGCTTATACTGCAGTGCATCCTAGCGCCACCCATCTCCTCCAGACTGACTTTTTCGCCGATGACCATCTCCGCCATCCGCGGTGAGCCTAAGTACATACTGGCGTTTTTCTCAACCATAATGACGATGTCACAAAATGCAGGGATATATGCGCCGCCTGCAGCTGACGGACCAAAAAGCAAACACACTTGGGGGATATGCCCGGACATTTTGACCTGATTATAGAAAATTCGACCGGCCCCCCGGCGACCAGGAAACATTTCAATCTGGTCGGTAATTCTCGCCCCGGCGGAATCCACCACATACAACATTGGCACCTTCAGCTTGAGTGCGGTTTCCTGAATACGGATGATTTTTTCCACCGTCCGCCAACCCCAGGAACCGGCCTTGACCGTAGAGTCATTGGCCATAAAGCAGACCTTCTGACCGTTTATAGTCCCTGTACCGCAAACAACCCCGTCTGCCGGCAGGTTACCGGCCAGCCAATTAGCCCATAGGCCGTCCTCGCATTCTATGTTTTCATCCAACAATAGCTTCAAACGTTCGCGAACAAAAAGTTTACCATCTTCTTTGGCGCTTTTGTGGTATTTCTCAGCACCGCCTTGCTTAACCTCGGTCAGCCTTTCCAGCAGTATTTCATTAATGGTCTTAGGTTCTTCATCTATGGCAAGGACCTCTTCTTTGATGGCCATTCTTATTCCCCCTTATATTGTGGTTTGCGTTTTTCCCTAAAAGCCGCAAGGCCTTCCAATCGGTCTTGAGTAGACAAGCATATTTCATACGCCTTGGTTTCAATGCTAAGACCGGTTTGTAAATCTACTCCAGTACCCTGATTAATAGCAAACTTGGCCTGTTGCACAGCAATGGGAGCATTTTCATTAATCTGTTCCGCCATTTCCAATGCTGTGTCCAGCAACGTATCCGTAGCCATTACTCGGTTAACCAAGCCAATTTCCAGCGCTTTGACAGCATTAACCCGCTGCCCGGTAAGAATAAGCTCTTTAGCCAAGCCTTTGCCTACCAGCCTCGCCAATCTCTGCGTCCCCCCTGCACCCGGGATTACTCCCAGCGTTACTTCGGTCAGACCCATGACCACTGCTTCACCGGCAAGCCTGATATCACAGGCCAGAGCCAACTCCGTGCCCCCGCCCAGAGCTATGCCATTTACTGCAGCGATAACTGGTACCGGCAAGTTTTCTATATCCGTAAATGTATTGCGAATGGTATGGATAAACTCCTTCACTTGCAGCTGGCTCATGCCGGCCCGCTCCTTTAAATCAGCCCCGGCTGAAAAGGCCTTAGCGCCGGCCCCGGTAATAATTACCGTCCTGACCTGAGGATTAAAGCGGATTTCCCGGACAAGTTTTTGCAATGCCAGCAATGTGGGAAAATTTAGGGAGTTCATCTGCTCAGGACGGTTTAGGGTAATCAGGCAAGTATAGCCCCGGTAATCAACAAGTAGCCCTTCATGCATCAAACATTCACCTCCTCACAACCTAACAGGTCTGCAGGTATTTGCCAGGTAATGTGCGACCAAGCAAGCGTTGGGCATATTTACTGCACTCAGCCAGTTTATTAAGGTCAACTCCGGTTTCCACGCCCATACTGTGAAACATATAAATCAAATCTTCTGTAGCGATATTTCCCGACGCACCGGGAGCAAAGGGACAGCCCCCCAAACCCCCGAAACTGCTGTCAAAAGTAGTCACCCCGCACTGTAGGGCAACTAATGCATTAGCCAGACCGCTGCCTCTGGTATCGTGGAAATGTACGGCAAGCTGTTTTAAACCAATATAGCCGGCCAGGAAGCAAACTACCTCAGCAACCTGCCTGGGATTTGCCACCCCAGTGGTATCGCTGATGGATACCTCATAGGCACCCTGATTTAAAAGCTCTCGGCATATTTCCAACACTTTATGCCGGTCTGTCGGCCCGTCAAAAGGACATCCAAAAACGGTGGAAAGATAAACTCTGACCTCCATCCCATGCAACAACGCGGCTTTAATTACATCTGCCCCGGCAGCCAGCGCTTCCTCAACCGATTTGTTGATATTTCTTTTGCTATGGCTTTCGCTGGCCGATAAAAAAAAGGCTATTTCCTGCAAGTCTGCCCGCTTCGCAATATCCAGTCCCTTAATGTTTGGCACCAGCGCCGTGTATGTAATCCCGTCCTCACGGTTAACCGTGGTAGCTACCTCCAGGCTGTCAGCCAGCTGAGGGATCCATTTGGGGCTGACAAAGGAAGTCATTTCAATATGCTCTAGCCCAGTCCGGGAAAGCATATTGATCAGCTGCACTTTTTCCCTGGTCTGGATGAATTCTTTTTCATTCTGGAGGCCATCCCGCATCCCCACCTCAACAATCTTTGCTCTTTGCGGCAGTCCATCAAACACTGTCTTCACCCCGCTATTCAATTACGAGCATGAGATCGCCCTCGTTTACAAAGTCACCGATATTTACCTTCATCTCTTTCACCGTACCACCGTTAATAGCTGATATAGGCACTTCCATTTTCATGGACTCAATAATTACCAGGTCCTGACCACTGTTTACCACATCACCTGGGTTCACCAATAGTTTCAACACCATTCCGGCCATATTTGCAGTAATCTCTTGCATGTTAAGAAACCCCCTTTTTTAATATTTGCTCAATGAAATTAGTATGAATATTCCCAGCTTTAAACTCCGGATGTGATAAAATATCAATCAATGCCGGAATGTTCACCTTAAGCCCATCAATCTGAAAATCTTTTAGCGCCTTAAGCATCCTGACAATGGCCTCATCCCGGGTGGCCCCCCAGGTGATAAGCTTACCTAGCATGGGGTCATAATAAGGAGTTACATTGTACCCCACACAAACACCGCAGTCATTTCGCACGTTATCCCCTTCCGGCAGCTGCAGACCGGTAATTTTACCCGGTGCCGGCAGGAAGGTCAGCGGGTCTTCGGCATAAATCCGGCATTCGATGGCATGGCCGCTAATTTCCCTTTTGCCGCATTCACCGGTCAATCGTTTCCCGGCGGCAATGAGAATCTGCTCTTCGACCAGGTCAAAACCGGTAATTATCTCTGTAATCGGGTGCTCTACCTGAAGCCTGGTGTTCATCTCTAGGAAGTAGAAATTCTTATCCTGGTCCATCAGGAACTCTACCGTGCCCGCATTGCTGTAATTAATGGCGCTGGCAGCCCGCACCGCCACTTCCCCCAGCCTTTGCCGCAGTTCGGGGTCCACAAAAACAGAGGGGGCTTCCTCAATAACCTTTTGATGCCGCCGCTGGATTGAACATTCTCTTTCAAAAAGGTGAATCACATTCCCGTATTTATCTGCCAGCACCTGCACCTCAATATGCCTTGGGTTAGCGATATATTTTTCCATATACACCGAGCCATCGCCGAAATATGCTTTGGCCCTGCCCTGGCACATATTCATGGCTTCTGCCAACTCATTATCACTATATACAATCTGCATTCCGATACCACCGCCTCCGGCGCTGGCCTTTATCATAACCGGATAACCCAGCCTGGCTGCCGAAACCTTGGCCTCCTCGACATCGGTGATACTTTCTTCATAACCCGGCACCACCGGCACCCCGGCTGCTCGCATGATTTCCCGGGCCTGGATTTTGCCGCCCATTTTTTCTATTACTTCCGGGTCCGGCCCAATGAATATTATTCCGGCTTGCTCACAACGACGAGCAAATTGCGGATTTTCAGAAAGTAGCCCGTACCCAGGATGAATGGCATCAGTACCGGTTTCTCCGGCAATTTCTATTATGCGATTAATATTCAGATAACTCTGGGCTACCGGCGGCGGGCCGATATTGTAAGCCTCATCAGCCATACCTGTATGCAGGGCTGTTGCATCCGCATCAGAATACACAGCAACTGTTTTAATCCCCATCTTGCGGCAGGTCTTCATTATCCTGGCAGCGATTTCCCCCCGGTTAGCAATCAGGACTTTCTTTATCACGATACCTCACCTTCCCTATGTTTAAATTCTTTCAATATGTACCTGTTTGAGCGCACAGATTCTTTGATCACACAATTAGCGTCCTTTAACTCCTCCAGCAAATGAGTAATTAAACACGGTGACATTTCAAAATGGTCTGCAATTTCCTCAGCTGTGTGAGGGGCTTTAGACAGCAACCAGGTAATTGCCTTCTTGGCTGAGCTCTTCTGGTTACTGCTGATGTGATAATGACTTTCTACGTTATTGGGGATATATTCTGCTCTGCTCTTCAAACCTTTACACAGATGCCAAAGGTAAGTTAAATCACTATGCGTCCCCATAACCCACACCCCTTCTCTAGCTGACTGCTTTTGCAGTAACATATTGACTTGTCAGGTTTTCCACCACCATCGCCACACCCTGACCGCCGCCAATGCAAAGAGTAGCCAAACCATAGCGACCACTGGTCAGTTTAAGCTCATGCAGCAGTGTGACCAACACCCGAGCACCGCTGGCGCCTATAGGATGTCCCAAAGCAATGGCGCCGCCGTTAACATTTACCTTGCTCATATCAAAACCCAATTCCCGGCAAACCACCAGCGCTTGGGAAGCAAAGGCCTCATTGGCTTCCACCAGATCAATATCGGCAACACTTAGGCCAGCTTTGTCCAGCGCTATGCGGGAAGCCGGCACCGGACCCAGCCCCATCACGGAAGGATCCACCCCGGCTGAGGCATGGGCTTTAATTAACGCAAGCGGCTTGATGCCCAGTTCTTCTGCTTTTTGCCGGCCCATGATGACAAAGGCGGCTGCGCCGTCATTGATCCCTGATGAATTGGCAGCGGTTATAGTGCCGCCTTCCTTGAACGCCGACCGCACTTTAGCAATTTGTTCAAGGTTTACGCCAAAACGAATATATTCATCATTTTCCACATACCTGACTTCACCTTTTTTCCCAGGCACCGGCACAGACACGATTTCCGCCCGGAATTTGCCCTGACCGGCAGCTTTGGCAGCCTTTAACTGGCTCTCATAGGCAAATTTGTCCTGTTCCTCACGGCTAATATGATATTGTTCGGCAATATTCTCTGCCGTTGTCCCCATGTGAATGTCATTAAATGCACACCAAAGACCGTCATTAATCATTTCGTCCACAACACTTTCATTACCCATCCTAAAACCGTTTCGGGCTTTTTTAAGCAGGTACGGGGCCTGGCTCATGTTCTCCATACCGCCTGCCACAACAATATCCGCGTCACCACTCGCAATAATCTGCATAGCTGTATTAACAGCCTTCAATCCTGAGCCGCAAACCTTGTTAAGGGTCCAGGCCGGCACTTCGAAAGGAAGCCCCGCCTTAACCGCCGCCTGGCGGGCCGGATTCTGGCCCAGACCGGCCTGCAGCACATTACCCATGATAACCTCCTCCACCTGACCGGGCACAATCCCCGCTCTATTTATGGCTTCAGCAATTACCAGTGCGCCCAGGTCAACGGCTAAAACCGTACTTAACCCCCCCCCAAAACTGCCTACCGGCGTCCTTACGGCACTTGCAATCACAACCTCGTTCATAACTGTACACCTCCGTTCATATTGCGTTCGCTACCAGTTCCGCCAGATCCATGCTCTTAATCTCATTCCCGCCTTCCAGTACCTTAAGCCCATCGTCAAACATAGTCAAACAGAAGGGACAGGCTGTAGCCACTACTTCCGGCTCCTGCTCCAAAGCCTGTTCCGCCCGCATCACGTTTATCCTTTGGCCGATAGTCTCTTCCATCCACATCCTGCCGCCACCAGCTCCACAGCAAAAGCTTTTTTCCAAGTTACTACTCATTTCTACCAGTTTGATGCCGGGGATTGCAGTCAGCATACTGCGCGGCGCACTATATATCTCGTTATATCGACCCAGATAACAGGAGTCATGGTAAGTTACTTTTTGTGCCAGCTCGACTGTGGGTCGAATTCTGCCGGCTTCCATAAGCTGCCTGATGTACTCGGTATGATGAATTACTTTATAATTACCGCCAAACTGCGGGTATTCGTTTTTCAGAGTATTATAACAATGGGGGCAATGGGTCAGGATGGTATTAAAATTATGCTTATTTAAGGTTTCTATGTTTTCCTGGGCCAGCGACTGGAACAAGTATTCATTGCCCATCCGTCTCGCAGAATCCCCGCAACACTTCTCCTCGGCACCCAGGATGGCAAAATTAACTCCCGCCTTCTGCAATATTTTCACTATTGCTGTAGCCACCTTTTTGTTTCGCTCATCAAAAGCACCGGCACAACCTACCCAGTATAAGACTTCCGCATTTTGATTATCGTTGCTATCCGGCACTTGCAGCTCTTTGGCCCAATCAGCCCTGGTAGCCCAACCGACACCCCAAGGGTTGCCGTTATTCTCCATATTCTTGAAGGCTAACTGAACTTCGGGCGAAAAACTACTTTCCATCAGCACCAGGTTGCGTCTTAAGTCAACAGTTTTTCCGACATGTTCCACAAATACCGGACACAGCTCCTCGCAGGATCGGCAAGTAGTGCAAGCCCAGACTGTCTCCTCATCGATTACATCACCAATCAAATTCTTTTCCATAATCTCATTGCCAGCTTCACCATCCACTGCCAGTAAAGCCGAAACCCCAATTTGACTTTTGGTATCAGCGTTATGTTTATGCTTTACCAGCACCGGGCCTTTTTCCGCCAGATGAGCCTTCATATCCTGAATAAGCTTTTTCGGTGACAAAGGCTTGCCACTCAAGTGAGCCGGGCAGCTATCCTGACACCGCCCGCAGCGGACGCAGGCATCCGTATCCAGCAGTTGTTTCCAGGTAAACTCTTCTATTTTACTAACCCCAAACTGTTCTATATCTTCGTTTTCCAGGTCAAGCGGCACCAACGCACCTTTGGGTTCAAAAGACCGCATAAACTGATTTAAGGGCGAAACCAGCAGATGAAAAAGTTTTGAGAAGGGTAAATAGGCGATAAATCCAAAGGCCAGTAACATATGTCCCCACCACATTACCTCGTGGGCCGACTGGGCCGAAAACCTGGTAATACCAAGGCCCTTTATCAATCCGGCAAACGCGAGACCGACGGGCGACCATCCTGCCCAGTTATCACCGGCAGCATACATTCTAAGCCCTTCCAGAACAAAGCCGGTAAACAGGATAACAAATAACAGAGACAGCGTAACTGCATCATCAAGGTTATTATCGAGGCGCTCTGGTTTTTTTACATATCTTCTGTATGCCGCCATTATAACTCCAATCAATGCCAGCAAACCAAACAAATCCATCAGGAAACTCAATACCAGATAAACATTGCCATAAAACAAGGGCACCCCAAAATCTTCCTGGACCGCAATTACGGCAGTACCGATAGTCAGCATCAAAAACCCGTAAAAAATACTTGCGTGCATTAGTCCGGGAAATGATTCCTGAAAAATTCTTTTGTGGCCAATTCCATATGCCAGGATAGATTTCACCCGGCGGACCGAATTATCGGTACGTTTTTCCTGCCGGCCCAACCGCCAAAAAGTTATTCGTTCATAAATTCCGTTTATACAGAAAATTAGAGCTGCCGCCATAAAAACATACATTAGGATTCTGTTATCAATGTTCCATAATACCTGTCTCGTGGGCTCCATCACATACCCTCCCCTACCACTTAATATCTCAGGCTATATTGGCAGACAGTAATTTCTTGAATTCTTCAGTTAAAAGAGGGACAACCTCAAACAAATCACCGACGATACCGTAATCAACCATTTTGAATATGGGGGCTTCAGGGTCTTTATTAATAGCCACAATCATCTTAGATGAGGACATCCCGGCAAGGTGCTGGATGGCACCGGAAATGCCGCAGGCAATGTATAAAGTCGGACTTACCACCTTGCCGGTTTGCCCTACCTGAATAGCATGTTCGCACCAACCGGCATCAACTGCGGCCCTGGATGCACCCACAGCCCCGCCGATGACCCCAGCCAGTTCTGCTAACGGGGCAAAGCCTTCCGGCCCTTTTAAGCCTCGACCGCCGGCAACGATGATATTGGCCTCGGTGAGGTCAATCCTTTCCGCCGCCTGTTTGATCACCTCTTTGATAACCGCACGCAGGTCAATATCGCTTTTTACTTCCACATTAACCGTTTCTGCCGTCCGACTGCTCTGCGGGAAAGGAAGGTCAAACACATTAGGACGAATGGTGGCCATGGCCGGTTCCGCCTGACAGGTTGCATCGACAATGGCTTTCCCAGCATATACCGGCCGCCCAAAAATAAGGTTGCTACCAGAATATTTAATTGTCGTACAATCTGATAATAGTCCTGCATTTACCCGTTCAGCCACCCGTGGGGCCAGATCTCTGGCCAGAGAAGTGTTGCCCCAGAGAAACACTGCCGGCTGATAGGCTTTAACCAACCCGGCAATTATATCTGTAAAAAGACCGGTATTATACTGCTGCAAACAATGGCACTGGGCCAGATATACCTTATCGGCGCCGTACTGAGCAAGGGTTTCTGCCAACTTATTTACGTTATCGCCAAGAAGCACTGTAGCCAGCTCCTGACCGGTCTCATCTGCCATTTTCCGACCTTCACCAAGCAACTCCATCGTTACTTTCCGCAACTCACCGTCTTTTTGCTCTGCAAATATCCAAATACCTTTTCCCATTGATAAGCACCTCCTTTATATCATTTTCCACAGGATACCAGCCAACTGTCTGGCAGTATCCTGGGAAGTACCTTCAAGTATGGTACCACTGGTACGAGCAACGGGTAAGGCATAGCTCAGAATTTTCACCTTTGCCCCGGCGCTGCCAACAGTGACACCAGCCAATCCCAGGTCGGCTCCGCTTAACCTTTTTAATTCTTTTTTCTTAGCCTGCATTATACCTTTCATTGTGGGATAACGTGGTTCATTCAAACCCTTTTGAGCGGTAATTACTGCTGGCAGGGTTACTTCCACCACTTCCGTGCCGCCATCTACTTCCCGGTGAGCAACAGCTTTGCCATCTGCCACGGTCAGTTTGGTAACCACATTAACCTGCGGCAGTCCCAATCTTTCCGCCAGCCGGCTGGCCACCTGGGCCGAGCCGTCATCAATGGCCTTGTAGCCGCCGAGAATGAGGTTATAACCGCCTCCCTCCAGAGCTTTGGCTAGAGCCAGAGCGGTGGCAGACTCATCACCGCCCTGGAAAAGACTATCACTCAACAGTATTGCTTTGTCTGCTCCCATAGCAAGAGCCTGGCGTAACGCTTCTTCAGCCTTGTCGGCACCCAGGGAAATTACTGTAACCTCGCCTCCCAGTTGCTCCTTAATGCGGATAGCTTCTTCAATGGCATATTCATCATAGGGGTTAATAACAAGGTTCACATTGTCTCCAGAAACCTGTCCCTGACTATCCAGCTTAATCTGGGCTTCGGTATCAAAGGTCTGTTTAACTAAAACCGCAATATTCATCTCGCTTCCTCCCTTCCTTTTCTGTATGCTTAGGCCATTTTTTGTTCAGCGGCTTTTTTGAGATTATACATTTCAATGGCCATCTCCCGAAGCTTGAACTTCTGAATCTTCCCACTAGCCGTGGTTGGATATTGTTCAATAAAATGAACATATTTTGGTATTTTGTGCCGGGATATTTTGCCTTGGCAGTATTCCCGTACTTCCGCTTCATTCATCTGCTCTCCGGGTCGCACACGGATACAGGCCATAACCTCTTCCCCATACTTTTCACTGGGGATACCAAGTACCTGAACATCCATAATCTTGGTATGGGTATACAGGAACTCCTCAATTTCCTTGGGATAAATGTTTTCACCACCCCTGATGATCATGTCTTTTAAGCGACCGGTGATATTGCAGTAACCTTTTTCATCCATAGTAGCCAAGTCGCCGGTGTGCAGCCAGCCATCGCGATCTATAACCGAAGCCGTTGCCTCGGGCATTTTGTAATAACCCTTCATTATGCCAAACCCCCGGGTACAGAGTTCACCCTGCACACCCCGCGGAACTTCAATGCTAGTGTCAGGATCTACTATTTTCACCTCTGCATGGGGAATAGCCCTACCCACTGTGGTTACTCTTAATTCCAGGGAATCGTGGGTCCTGGTCTGAGTAATTACTGGCGATGCTTCAGTTTGGCCATAGGCAATTGTGATTTCCGACATCCCCATTTTTTCCGCAACGGCTCGCATGACTTCAATAGGACAGGATGCACCGGCCATAATTCCTCTTTTTAAAGTGCTTAAATCATAAAACTTGGTTTTTATAATCTCCAACTCGGCAATAAACATGGTCGGCACGCCGTGGAGAGCGGTACACTTCTCTTTTTCAACTGCCTGTAAGACCTTCTCCGCATCAAAATATTCAATCGGCACCATCGTAGCACCCTGTGTCACACAGGCAAGAGTGCTCATAACACAACCGAAGCAATGGAATAAAGGGACCGGGAAGCATAACCGGTCGGCATGGGTAATCCCCATACATTCCGCCACAAATTTTGCATCATTGATGATATTGAAGTGAGTAAGCATTACCCCTTTAGGAAAGCCGGTCGTACCAGAGGTATACTGCATATTGATAACATCTTCAATATGCAGGGAGTTCTGTCGCGCTGCCAGTTCAGCATCACTCACCTCATTACCCATTTCCATAATCTGCCGAAAATTAAACATTCCCTCAGGCGTGTTTTCACCTATATAAATTATGTTTTTCAGATTAGGCACTTTTTCGCTTTTAAATTCGCCCGCTTTTGAGCCGTTAATCTCCGGGCAGACTGTTTTGATCATCTCCACATAATTTACATCCCGATAGCCTTCAATCATGATTAATGTGGTTACATCGGACTGTTTTAACAGGTACTCCAGTTCAAAGGCCTGGTAGTTGACATTAACCGTTACCAGCACGGCTCCCATTTTAGCCGAACCGAACTGGGTGACAATCCACTCTGGGTAATTGGTAGCCCAAATAGCAATATGTTCACCCTTAGCTATACCAAGTTTCATTAGGCCCTTGGCAAACTGGTTACACAACCCCCGAAATTCACTATAAGACCAGCGGATAGGGCGGTCGGTGTATACCACCGCTTCATGATCCGGATAGTTTTCGGTCATCTGGTCCAGCAGCTCACCGATAGTAACGGTAAGAAGCTCGCTGGTTAAATCAATTTTGCCACTCATTTTATTAACTCCCCCTTTTTTAAATGCGCTCGCTTTACACTTTAACAGCCCAATAATTTAGCAATTACCATTCTTTGTACTTCAGAAGTTCCTTCTCCGATTTCGCAGAGTTTGGCATCCCTTACATACCGTTCCACCTGATACTCTCGCATATAACCATATCCGCCAAGGATTTGCACCGCCTCCAGAGCAGCCTTGGTGGCCATTTCAGAAGCAAAGAGCTTAGCCATGGCCGCTTCTTTGCCGAACTGCTTCTTGTTGTCCTTGAGCCAGGCCGCCTTCCAGATCATCAACCTGGCCAGTTCAATATTGGTAGCCATATCGGCTAATTTAAATTGAATAGCCTGGAATTTAGATATTGATTGGCCGAATTGCACCCGTTCCTTGGCGTACTGCAATGCCTTATCCAGTGAAGCCTGCGCAATGCCCAGAGCCAGTGCGCCGATACTGATTCGACCACCGTCCAGTACCTGCAGGAATTGTTTGAAACCCTCCCCCCGTTCACCGAGCAGGTTTTCTTGGGGCACTCGGACATCGTCAAAAAACATTTCGCATGTATTGGAAGCATGTAGCCCCATCTTTTCATAATTACAATTAACGGTTAATCCAGGAGTGTCCTTGGGTACAATAAGTGAGCTAATCCCCCGGGAACCTTGACCTTTTTCCGTAATTGCGGTAATAGTGGTGGCCCCGGCGTAACTAACATTGGTGATAAAACATTTCGAACCATTGATCACCCACTGATCACCGTCTAGATAAGCTGTAGTTTGGGTTCCACCGGCATCCGAACCGGCGTTTGCCTCCGTTAACCCGAAAGCGCCCAGGAATTCACCTTTTGACATCGGTACCAACCAGGTTTTCTTCTGTTCTGGGGTACCAAAGAGGTAGATAGGTGAAGAACCGAGTGAAATGTGGGCGGCGTATGTAATCCCCGTAGATGCGCAAGCCCTAGACAATTCTTCCACAGCAATGGCATAACTTACCGTATCACCTCCGGCACCACCGTATTCCTCAGGAAAAGGCAGCCCCATCAGATCAAGTGCAGCCAGTTTGTTAACAATGTCCAGCGGAAATTCTCCGGTTTTATCCCTTTCTTCGGCGCCGGGAGCCACCTCCGCTTCGGCAAACTCTCTGACCATGTTTCTTAGCATCTGCTGTTCTTCTGTTAACTCAAAATTCATTCATATTCCCCCTTTGAAAATATTATTGGCAAGCTCACAAATACCTTTCGCATTTCTATAGCGCAAGATAAATGCCAAAACTAATTAGAAAAGGGCGAATTTGAATTTTTCAAAGTCAAAAGGTTAATAATATCCCCCGAACGGTCAATCAAAAGAAAAAACCGCCGGCATGGCGGTTGATAAATGTTCCCCTGATTTACACAGTGTTAACTTTAGTTTACGGCAGGTGCAAGTCCATCAATGCGTGTTCCTCTGTATACCTTAGGCAGGAGCCCTTAAGCAGCGCTTCCAGTTTGGCAGTGCGTGCATCACCGGTCATATCATTAACAATTATGCGGATATTTGCCTGGTAAGCCGCCTTAAAACTCTCATGAAGCAGTTCAACAATGTGCACACAGCCCTTGATGCCACCAATCAACGCTTTTACCTTTTTGTTGATTCCGGCCTCTATGCGCAACCCTACAAGGTTTTCGATGCCATCAAGGGCTTTATGACAGATAACATAAGGTACGCGTTCCATTTGGGCAGAAACGTCTTTTATCTCTAAGGTGTCAATATCAATCAAAAGGCCCAGTTGCATATCATGGGTCGTATCATTTAGTACAGCAGTAATTTTTAACTGATTATTGTTTTTTTCTACAACAACCTTTATTTCACGTTCAAATAGCCTCATACTGTTTCTCCTTACACTGCTTTTATTTCCAACAAGTCCTTAAAAAATTCCAGCGCTTCAGGATTGGCCAAAGCATCCCGGTTCGACACCGGCTCGTTATGTATAATACTTCTTACGGCCATTTCTACCTTTTTACCGTTAAAGGTATAAGGTATGTCAGCCACAGCAATAATTTTAGCCGGTACATGCCGTGGTGTGGCATTTTCCCGGATAGTGGTTTTGATTTTATTAACCAGTTCACTTGTTAACGATACATCCTTAACCAACTTTACAAAAAGCAGTATCCGCACATCATTTTCCCAATTTTGCCCTACAACGATACTGTCAAGGACTTCCGGCAGAGCTTCGACCTGCCGATAAATTTCAGCAGTGCCTATCCTGACCCCGCCAGGATTTAGGGTGGCGTCAGAGCGGCCATAAATCACAACACTACCTACATCGGTGATTTCAACATAATCACCATGACGCCATACATTAGGATATACATCAAAATAAGTACTTTTATATTTGCTATTATCTGGATCACACCAAAAACCTATAGGCATCGAAGGAAATGCTGCCGTGCATACCAATTCACCTTTTTGGTTTTTCACAGAGTTACCTGCTTGGTCAAAGCTTTCTACCTTCATGCCCAATCCCCGGCACTGAAGTTCACCAGCAAACACTGGCATAATCGGGTTTCCTAAGGCAAAGCAAGAGATAATATCCGTGCCCCCAGAAATCGAGGATAACTGCACATCCTTTTTAATATCCCGGTAGACATACTCAAAACTATCATCAGACAGGGGTGACCCTGTTGATAGGATTACCTTTAGCTTGCTTAAGTTATAATTTGCACCCGGCTTAACATCGGCCTTCTCCACCGATTCAAGATACTTGGCACTTGTCCCAAACACGGTAACCCCCTCATCCTGCGCCAATTGCCAAAGCGCTTGTGCACTAGGATAAAATGGCGACCCGTCATATAGCAGCACCGTAGCTCCTACCGCCAAAGAACTTACCACCCAATTCCACATCATCCAGCCACATGTAGTATAATAAAAAATTGTATCCGACCGCTTTAAATCCGTATGCAGCATCAGCTCTTTTAAATGCTGGATTAATGTACCCCCGGCGCCATGCAAGATGCACTTGGGTACACCTGTAGTACCGGAGGAATACATAATGTACAAGGGATGATCGAAGGGAAGCTGGGCAAATTCAATACTCAATCCTTCTTCAGCAGAAATAAAATCCTCGAGCCAAACCGCATTCGGCACTTGACTAATGCCCGTTCTGCTATCTATATAAGGCACCACAACTACCCGCTCGATGCTCGGAATTTCTTTTACAATTCCGGCTACCCGCTCCAGGGAGTTAATGCTTTTCCCCCCATATGAATAGCCGTTGGCTGTAAAAAGCACTTTAGGCCGAACCTGCCCAAACCGGTCAAACACCCCTTTTACTCCAAAATCCGGCGAACAAGACGTCCATGTGCCCCCGATGCTGGCAACAGCTAACATAGCCACTACCGTTTCAATCATATTAGGCATAAACCCGGCCACAATGTCACCAACACCAACACCTGTTTCCCGTAAGGATTTAGCTAACTTGGCAACTTGATTATAAAGCTCCGCGTAACTAATCCGTACAACCCCGGTCATCGCTTCTCCTTTAAAAACCAGGGCTATCCGCTCATCCTGGAACCTCAGCAGATTTTCTGCAAAATTAAGTTGTGCCCCTACAAACCACTTGGTACTTAACATATCTTCAAAATTCACTATCACATGTTCATATGGCTGAGATGCCTTAATGCCTCCAAATTCCCACATATCTGCCCAAAAAGCAGGGCTGTTGTGCACAGACCAGCTATATAAATCATTATAAGTTATAAATTTGTTGCCGTGCTTTTGATTTACAAATTCAATAAATTGAGCCATATTAGTTTTATTTAATAATTCGTCCGACGGTGCCCATTTTTTATTTTTCATTTTAATATTTCCCTCCTAAAAATAATTGTATAGCCAGGAAATATTGCAAACGAAATGCCAAATGCAGTGGTATTTACCCCAAAGGTCGTTTTTTTATATTTATCGGTCGTTATTTCTGCTTATTGGCTTTTTGTCAAAGATCCGCCAAAACCGTCATAAATAAGTGTAAACAAAAAATTACAGCCCACAGAATTGTGGGCTGTCAGTCGCAGATATTATATTTGGCAAGCTTTTTGTATAGCCCTGGCCTTGACAGACCTAACATTTGAGCAGCTTTAGCCTTATTTCCCTTGCTCTCGGCCAGAGTCTTGATAATCATGTCTTTTTCCACACTATCCATCATTCTAAGCAATGCCTCTTTGTCAAATATCTTTTCTTTATCCGATGTTTTTTTATTGTTATTTATGGTTATTTTTATTTCCTCTTCAGGAGCAACTAACGTCAATGCAGCTTCTCTTTCTTGCTTAATATAAGTTAGTATATAACCGGGAATATGTTCAAGGGATATTACTTTACCTTCCACAAAATTAAAAGCCTGTTCTATCACATTTTCTAACTCTCGGGCATTTCCCGGCCAGTCATACAGTTTTAACAAATCAATTGCTTCCAAAGTGACTTTTTCTACTTCTAAATCAAACAAATTATTATACTTATTGATAAAAAACTCAACCAACAATTCAATATCTTCTTTTCTCTCTCTTAAGGGAGGAATATTGAAACTTACAACATTCAGCCGATAAAACAAATCCGTCCTGAACTTATTATACTTAATTAATTCTTCAAGGTTTACATTAGTAGCGGCAACTATTCGTACATCGATATTTTTGGTCTGCCCGCTGCCAAGGGGCACAATTTCTTTTTCCTGCAGCACCCGCAACAACTTTGACTGCATATTAAAGCTCATATCACCTATTTCATCAAGAAACATAGTTCCCTTATCTGCCAGTTCAAATTTACCTTTATGTCCACCTTTTTTTGCCCCCGTAAACGCACCCTCAGCATATCCAAATAACTCGGACTCCAGTAAATGCTCCGGAATAGCCGCACAGTTTACCTTGATAAAGGGATTATTCCGCCTGTAACTGGCATTATGAAGGGCATGGGCAAAAAGCTCCTTGCCGGTACCGCTCTCCCCTCTGATTAACACCGTAGAGTTACGTATAGCAATTTTATAAATAGCCTCTTTCAAATCAATTATCTGGGGGCTTAGGCCAATAATATTGTCTATGCTGTATTTATATGCCGTATGAACACTACTCGTCTTTTTGGTGGAACAAGTCTCTTTGTGAATTTTTGCATAAATATTATCAAATTCCTGCAAATCTTTAAAGACAATTTTCCCCACTGCTCCGACAATTTTACCATCCTTATACAACGGAAACCGATTGGATATTACATTGCGCCCATTCATATGAAAAATATCGCCAATTGTCGATTGACCCGTTTTAATTACCTCAGGCAGCCTGGAAGGTGCAGAATTTACATAAGCATCATCAACATATTTCCCTATCATTTCATCTGCCTGTTTATTGAAAAAATCAGCGTAAGCCTGGTTAACAAAAGTAATAATGCCTTTTGTATTAACAACAATAATACCGTACTCAATATTAAACACGGTATTTAAGAGCGATATTAATTCATGATGATCAGATTTGTCTTTCAACTCCGACATCGTTATACCCCGCGCAATTTTATTATAATTATTATAAAGCCATTCCAAACTATTTACGATTTGCAATCTGCCAATTGTTGAATTTGGGTTACAAGCGGTTAAAAAAACATTACTAATGGCAAAAAATAAGACTCCCAACCAATAAGTCAAGATAAAAAGAAAAAACGCCTGGCGGCGCGTTTTAGTCAGTGCTGTCTGTTAATTGGTTTTTCGGTTTAAATACAATAGCAATGGTCAATGGGGCCATTCCCCCTGCCCAGTGACCTGCCCACCCTCTGCCAGACACACAGTTACGCTGAAATTCTCTCTTTTTCA
>CAZWUW010000001.1:65588-126287 GCA_964636895.1 uncultured Eubacteriales bacterium | reverse complement strand
TTAAACAAAACTTTTTGCCTTTAACGAACCGGAACGGTGGAAACCGACCTGCCCGGAGCAACCAGCGAAACTACCGGCGGGCCATCGGCACGCGGCCCGATAGAACTGAAATACCAAAGATTGCTGGCCGGCACATCCCAGCCGTAATCGGTCCGCCACATCTCAGGAGCACTGAAGGCCCCAACACTTAAAGCACTGCCGGTTTCTCCCAAACCGACGGCGGTACGCAGGCCCGGCCCGTCATTGCCGGTAGCAGTCACAAAAAGTACGCCGTATTTGACAGAAATGTCCGCCATCAGTTTATCTATGGCACTGCCGTCCGAATCCTCGTCTTTAAAGCCCAAACTGAGATTTATTATCTTGGCGCCACGCTTTGCGGCATAAATCATAGCCTCGGAAATGACCGCCGGTTCACCCACACCGGCAGAATCCAGCACTTTCAAGGACATCACCTGCGCCCCCGGCGCCATTCCCCGCACCGCACCATTGGCGGCAGCAATCCCAGCGACATGGGTGCCGTGGTCATTGCCGTCAAAACCGACATTTATATTCTGGCCGGCTTTATCTATCATCGTTGCTGCCAAGTTAAAATCATTTTTCCCGTCGACGCTCTTAAACTCGGCGTGGTCATTTTTCAATTCATAGACATTTAGGCCCTTTTCATCAGTAAAATCCTTATCGCCATCAGTATCCAGGTACACCGTATCATACTGCCCGGCCACCGTGCCGTCCGTAACAAGGACCGCAAAAATATCATTGATGGAGCGGTTAAAATTAACATCAATTACTTCGCCGGCCTCATTTAATAATGATTTTTCCTGCAGATAACCGTAATGAAAACGGCCGCTAGCCGAACGAATACTGCCTACATGATAATCACCATTCATCAGGTTCAGGATTCCCTCGGCGGCAGTCGCTGCCGCGGACGTATCAATATCCCCCTCCCCGGTAAAATCCTTCCAAACAGCTATCTTGGGTTTGCCGCCGGGGGTCTTTTGCAGGTCGGGATGCCCTGGGTCAATGCCTGTATCAATAATGGCTATAAGCTGCCCGGTGCCGTCAACAGCCATATCCTCAACCAAATGGCTAATACCGGTAATGGTTTTGTTGGTCTCCAGGCTTTTGGCCGGGTTGCCCCCGACTGCCAGGCCTTCACTGTCAGGTGTTTGCGGCTCTTTGACCCGTACAGGCTTATTCTCCGTAACCCGCAATACTTGCGGGTTACGGGTAATTTTCTCCAACACAGGTCCATCACCTGACGCAATCAAAAAATCCAATTCTGACGCGGCAAACTCAATGCTGCCGCCAATATCTTTAATAAAACCGGCAACTTCGTCAGCTTTGCCACCGGCAGTAGAAATAAGCACGGTTTGGACCGCACCCGTCACAGCTAATGACTCCTGCTCCTGTTCCGAGCGCAACGAAGCGGCGGTAACCCCTCCGTCCTTGCCGGTAAAGCCGCCGATGCCGGCGTAAGAAGCATCCGCCCGCTCAATGTAAGTAGCTTTTCCATTCTCGTCCAGATTAACAAAAACATAATCACCGGCCTTTACGGTCCCCGGTGCCACAATTTTGCCCCCGTCCAGAACAACAGCGTCCACAGCCAAATCAATGCTCACCGTTTGCCCGGCAACGTTCAGACCCAATGACCTGCCGCCGGAAACCACACTCTCTGTTTTGGCATACATGGTATACTGACGTCCAAGCTCAGCCAATACTTTTTTAATCAGGGCCGCAGTTTCCCCCCGGGAAGCAAAACGCCCGGGCTTAAAAGACCCGTCCGGAAACCCGGAAACCAGGCCGGCCCGATAGGCGGAGGTAATTGATGCCTGCGCCCAGAGCGCAATATCCTGCCCATCGGTAAACTTGTTCAATATATCATCGGCGTCATCGGTTTCCGCAGGCCGGGGCAAATTTAAAGCGCGTACCAAAACACTGGTGATCTCGTCCCGGCGGATGACTTTGGCAGGCATAAAAGTCCCGTCCGGATAACCGGTGATAATTCCCCTTTCCCTGGCCAGGGTGACAAATCCCGAAGCCCAATGGGCCTCCGTCACATCGCGGTACCCGGTGGCCAAACCCTGGGTAATCCTGGCCTGATCGCCATAACCCAGTGCCGTTATAATCATGGCTGTAAACTCCGCCCTGGTAACAGCACCATCCGGATTAAACTCCGCCCCGTTACCCCTGACGACAGCCAGACTGGCCAACCGTAAAATATCATTCCGCGCCCAGTGCCCGTAGATATCGGTAAAACGGGCCGCCTGCGCCGCAGGAATCAAACTGACCGTAAAAAACAACAACAAAACGACAACCAGCGCTTTTTTATATTTCATCCGCTTTGGCACGTAGATTCCTCCAATAAAGGCACATATTGCATATAAACATCACGTCAGCCGTGTCAATTACCACTAAATCCTCCACCCCGGCAGCGGAATCAGCTTGGTTTTACCCTCGATAATACAACCTCTGGTATCAATACTGACGACCGAACCCTGAAAAAGGTTCCCAAGCTCGTCACTCCTCAGTACAGACACAGCGTAGTTGATCACAGTTTCTATTTCGACAACCGGCAGCTTTTCTCCTCTAAAAATGTAAGTTTTTTGAAAACCAATCATTGAAAACCAAAAATGGCCTGAAGAACGCCCGGCCCTTCAAGCCATTACTAGCAACTATTTACTCCGCTGCAAGCCGTTAAACAGCACATCCAGCATTGGCGGCAGAAGTATTTTGGGTTCGGTTGTACCATAATTGAATATTACCGGCCCGAATAACGCCCCCAGACAGCCGGAAAAGGCCAGCGTGGCCGCCTCCGTATCCACCTGAGCAAATTCACCGGTGCTGATACCTTCTTCAATAATGTTGCGGATTATTTTCTGCTTCTCTTCCCGGCCGGCAAAAATCTGCTGCCGGAATTCCCGGTCAAAATGAGTTGGCTCACTCATGGTTATTTTGGCCATATCTTTATAATCCAATATAAATTGCAAGTGTATTTCCGCAATTTTTATCAACCGGTCCCGACATGATGCACCGGCACCCCCTATCTCACTGCGGACACTATCCAGGTAACACTCCATCCCGGAGCGAAACATTTCCTGAAACAGTTCCGCCTTGCTGGAAAAATATTCGTAAACCGTGCCTTTGCCAACATCCGCCAATTGGGCAATGTCTTCAACTTTGGCATTATGGAACCCTTTGGCGGAAAAAACCTTGACCGCCGCCTGCAGAATTTGCATGCGTTTTTCCGATTCACCGGTCTTATGCACGGGCATTCACCTTCTTTCGCAGCGACTCACTTTATAATAGCGACTCACTTTATAATAAGGTTTTTTCCTTATTCGCCAAAAAAGTCTATTTATCCTCCTGAATCTTCACCGGCATTTTATCCGCCAACGATGCCTGACCGGCTATGACCAGTTTTTCCCCGGCCTTTAAGCCTTCCGTAATCTCTATCCGGTCACCGCTTTCCATGCCGGGGGTTATTTTCCTTTCTTCGGCCTGATTTCCATTTATGACATAAACAGCTTTACCGGCGCCCCGGTCAATAATGGCTTCTTTGGGAATTACCACCACACCGTCTTTTTGCCCGGTAACAAGCTGAATTTCACCGAACATGCCCGGTTTCAGCTTTTTGTCCGGATTACTTAACCCGGCCTTCAGGGGATATCCCTTGCTCCTGGGGTCAGCCGCCGGGCTTATTGTCTCAATTGTACCCTTAAAAACCCCGCCGGCAGCATCAATCTTAACATCCACGGCCTGGCCCTGCCGCACCAGGGCAATGTCCCGTTCGGCAACAATCCCTTCAATAAACACCCTCGTCGTATTAATAATGGTTACTACCGGCGCGCCCGGTCCGGCCATCTCTCCGGGGTCCACCATCCGGGCAGCGATTTCTCCGCTTTCCGGCGCCGTAATAACCGCATTGCTGATTTGGGTTTTTATCAATTCTACATTAGCCTGGGCCTGTTTTACATTAGCAACGGTATCAGTGTTTTTTACCATGTCGTAATTAAAAAGCGCTGCTTCATACTGCTGTTTGGAAACAGCCCCCTGGTTATACAACTCCTGCATCCGGTTCAGGTTGTTCAGCGCATCCTGCAACCTAATCTGGTTCTGGGCGTTACCGCTTCTGGCCAGTTCCAGGGCAGCTGCAGCCTGTTTAAGCTGCGCATTCAGCTCCGCTGTGTCCAGTTTAACCAAGAGCTGTCCTTTTGTCACCTTTGAACCTACATCCACCAGCACCTGGGCAACCTTCCCGCCCGTTTTGGGCACTACATTAATATCCAGCAGCGGCGTAACCTTCCCGGTAATAGTGGTGGTGGAACTGATACTAGCGGTCGTGACAGCTTGGACTGAAACCGGTACTTCCACCTTATCCTGGTTTCCGTTGGTATTGGTTTCCTCTTTTTTACTGCACCCGGCAAGCAAAACCAACATTGCAACAAGCAAGGCGGCCAACAAAAAACGCCATTTTCGCATATATTGCTCTCCCTCCATTAAAGTTACACCTTTGGTAAATTACACAACGAAAGACCGACCGGTCGGTCGGTCTAGATTAAGTATACCCAAAGTTGCCTTCTTTTGTCAATGGGTAATATTACTTGGGTAGATTACTTCCCGTAACCACCGGGATGCCGCCGGTGCCAGTTCCAGGCGGTTTCCACAATAGTCCGCAAATCATTATACTGCGGCCGCCAACCCAGCTCCCTGACCGCCCGCTCCGCGCCGGCCACCAGCACTGCCGGGTCCCCCGGCCGCCGCTCGCCCTCCGCCACCGGAATGTCACAGCCGCTAACTGCCCTAGCCACATCAATCACTTCCCGGACGGAAAAACCCAACCCGTTACCAAGATTGTATACTCCGCCCCGCTCTCCGTTCACCAGCGCTTCCAGGGCCAGAATATGCGCCTGGGCAAGGTCCGTTACATGGATATAGTCTCTGACGCAAGTGCCGTCCGATGTCGGATAATCAGTACCGAAAACAGTTATTTTTTCTCTAAGGCCCAGCGCCGCCTGCAGCACCAGCGGAATCAGGTGGGTTTCCGGACTGTGGTCTTCACCGATGCTGCCGGCCGGATCCGCACCGGCAGCATTAAAATAACGCAAGGCAATGCTTTTTAAACCATAAGCTTTTTCATATGTGCCCAATATCTGCTCAAACATCAATTTTGACAACCCGTAATTATTGGTCGGTGCTTTAGGAAAATCTTCGGTTATGGGCATTTCCGACGGCTCGCCGTAAACCGCCGCCGTAGAAGAAAAAACGATCTGCCGCACCCCCTGGCGAACCATGGCATTAAGCAGGTTCAACCCGTTGCCAAGATTATTCTTAAAGTATTTGGCCGGATGCTCCATGGATTCACCCACCAGGCTGTCGGCAGCAAAATGCACCACGGCATCAATATCATAATCACGCATTACCGCCGCCGGCAGGTCGGCGTCCTGCAAATCCCCACAGACAAATTCCCCGCCCGTTACGGCCGCCCGATGGCCTTTGGACAAATTATCCAGGGTCACCACCCGGTGCCCGGCGGCCAGCAGTTCTTTTACCGTATGGGAGCCAATATAGCCCGCGCCCCCGGTAACCATGATATTCATCTCATCACCCCAAGTTAAAAATGGTTGTTCTGGTTATGCCATATTCTTATAGTAAGCAATAGTTTCCCGCAGCCCGTCCGCCAGAGCCCACTTAGGACGCCAGCCCAACAACTCCGCCGCCCGCCCGACGGCAAAAATGCTATGCGCAATATCCCCCGGCCGCGGTTCAGCAAATACCGCATCCACAGGCGCAGCAGTTAAAAGCTTAAACTGACGGAACAGCTCATTCACAGATATCTTGACCCCGGAGCCGATATTGATAATTTCGCCGTCGCCGCTTGCCAGCGCACACAAATTGGCGCCGACAATGTCATCAACATACACAAAATCCCTGGTCTGACTACCGTCACCGAAAATAACCGGTGACTGCCCAGCCAAAAATTTGTTGGCAAATATACAAATAACACCGCCTTCGCCTTTGGTGCCCTGCCTGGGACCATAGACATTGGCATAACGCAGCACGGTGTATTTTAAGCCATAAAGCTCGTGATATACTTTTATGTAATGTTCCGGCGTATGCTTGGAAACCCCGTAATTAGATATCGGACAAACCGGATGTTTTTCATCAATGGGCAGGCAGCGGGGAGTCCCATACACTGCCGCTGTAGAAGCATAAATGATTTTTTGCACACCGTGTCGTACACAACAATCCAATAAACCCACTGTGCCCACAACATTCACCGCAGCGTCAAATACAGCATTTTGCACTGATTTTTGCACATCAATCTGAGCGGCGTGGTGAATTACAATTTGTGGCCGCACCCGGGCAAAAACTTCTCCCAGCGCACTATCCGTAATGTCCAGCCGGTAGAATTCAGCGCCCGGGGGCACGTTTTCCATACTGCCGGTGGACAGATTATCCACCACCACCACATCGTGGCCCCCGGCCAGCAGCCTGTCTACGATATGTGACCCGATAAATCCGGCTCCCCCGGTAACCATAATCTTCATTGTCATTAACCCCTATCCTCTAATAGTATTGCGCCATTTAACCAGCTTGGTCCCCACATGCACCAAGATGCCGCTGCGCACGGTTATGCGCCGGGCCGCCGCGACTGCCCCGGCAAAATCCGCCGCGGTATCAAACTCAGGCATTTCCAGGTATGAACTGCCGATTTCCCCCGGCCAATGGGCATCACTGCCCACCGTCATCGGAATATTCCGGTCCGCAGCAAGCCGTAAAGCCAGCTCGTTATCTGCACCAAAAACGTTCCGGGCATTAAAAACCTCCAATAGGTCCACGGCGCCAATTATCCGGCCCAGGGCGTCATTACTCAGTTTCGATGACCTTAGCCGGTCAAAGGGATGCGGCACACAAACCAGTCCGCCCTGTGCTTTGATGGCCGTCACCGTTTCCTCCGGGGTCAGCCCCGGCCTGACCTCTGCTTTTAAAAAGTAACCGATGATTTCCCCTTCGGAGGTATTAATTTCTTCCCCTATAATAACCCGAAAAGGAGCCCTTTTTTGCAGCAAAAAAGCCCCTTCAACGGTATTGTGGTCAGTTACGGCGATACAGTTGATGTCTCTTTGCAGGCAAGCGGCAATCACTCTATCCACAGTCATCAGGCAGTCTCCGGAACAAGCGGTATGCACATGTAAATCAGCTTTCAGCACTATGATTCGACCCCGCTCTCCTCCGTACGACCGGCAAAATTCAACACCGTCCGGTTGCGGAACAGGGCCGTAAGCCCTACCAGCACGCCGAACCACAGGGTACAGAAACGAATCAGGATAGTGGCCACCCCGGCAATGCTTTTAGGCACCCCGAGAAAAAGTAAAATGGCCATAATACTGCCTTCAGCCGCCCCCAGTCCGCCCGGCAGCATGGAAAGGGCACCGACCACCGACGAAAAAGACAGGGTAAAAGTAGCCGCCAATAAGGATATTTCATAACCAAGCCCAATAAATACAAAATAAAAAGCAATACTTTCAAAAAACCAGGATATCGTCCCCAACAAAACGCTGTACGCCAGGGCCTGCGGCCGCAGCAGCCGGTTGGTGCTGTCAAAAAGCCGGTGCAGCACCTGCTCAAACCTGTTCAAAACCGGCAGCCGCCCGGCCAGGGCAATCGCCCGCCGGCCCAGCGCCGGTGACTGAATCAACAAGACTATAACCGCCACCATGACTATGGTTATTACCAGCACCTGTTTGCCGTACTCAAAAATAGCCATCCCGGCCAGGGCCAGCAAAATCATGGCAATCCCATCGGAAAACCGCTCGGCAAAAATAATGGGCGCCGACCGGCTGACCGGTACCCCTTTTAACTCCTTGAGCAACAGGGCCTTCAACAACTCGCCGACTTTTCCGGGGGTTACCGACATGGCCAGACCGCTTAGGAAAATTCGAAAACTGTCCTTACGGTTAATGTTAATGTCAAGCTGCCGCAGAAAATACTGCCATTTTACGAACCGGAGCAGGTAATTGACAAAAGTCAGGCCCAGGATTAGCGGCAGGTACCTGATGTCAAACTCCGCCAGGGCCCCGGCCACAGCCCGGAAATCAGCCAGGAAAGTAACCCCCAGCGTGACCAGCAAGCCAAAGAGCACGGCCCAGATTAATTTTCGGTTCAGGTCAGTCAAGGGAATACCCCCCTCTGTTCACAGTTAATCTATGCCCCTTTATTCCGAGTATTGGTCAAACAGCCGGCCCCAGCGGTGATGCTTTTTGAAATATTCCATCTTCTGCCGGCCTTTGAAAGGCCACCAGAGGTAGTCATGATAAAAAAACGACCCGAAAATAAAGAGGTTAACCACCGGGGTGCGGAAAAACAGGTTTTGCAGGGCCCGCAGCGGCCCGAACCAGAAGGCGTCACCTACCCTGGAAGCCATGTTGTCCCCTACTTTGAACCTGAAATTTACTTCTTCTATATCTTCCCCGACCACTTCAATTTTGCGCGGATCCCCCTGGCCAAGCCCCCGTTCGGTGGCAATCCTGATATATGGCAGGGAAAGGGGGTAAAAACCCATCATCTTGGCCGCTATGGCATCGATCGCCACCTGGTCGGCGCCGGCCAGGATATAATCCTTTTCAATGGGCTCCATCGTCCGCGGTCCGGGGCCGTTGCCGCAGACCGTCCCGTCCATAACCGCAAACATGCCCGGATGAATTTCCTTTTGGATAGTCAGCAGGTCTACCAGCGTTTCATGAATCACGCTGTGGGTATAGTGCCGCTTGGTGTTCAAAAGGCCGCCAAAGGCATTTTTCATGGCCCCCGTAGTAGTGGTATAAATGTGACATTTCATCGTGGGCAGGTGAAGGACATTCTTATCAAAAAAATAATCAGGGATCAGAATACCTTCGGGAAAAATATCGTGGAGGACCATGATATCGCCCTTAGGTTCATATTTTACCCATTTCATATCTTCATCCCGGAAATTGTATAACACCGGGGTATCATATTTTTTAAAGATGGGCACATACTTGTTCAGCTTTTCCCCTTTAAAAGCATTGGTCACTACGGTCTTGTTCTGCACACAGACAATATCTTTAAAGCCCAATTCCTGCAAACCCTTAATGGTGCCTTCCAACTGCCAGGGGGTGGTGTTGGCACTGAGATAGGGAAAATGCCAGGAAATATTGTCTTTCAGAATCGTAGAAATATCAGGGTTTAGGTGTTCATTTACGCGGGCCTTTTTTAAAAGGTCAATATAATCATCGACTACCGTTTCCGGATTGGTTTTATAAATATATACCGTACTCATTATTATATCACCTGCCTCAGGTATTTTCTCACGGCCCGGTGCCAGTTGATTACCGCCGAAGCTTTGCGGGCGTAATAATAAAGTCCCTGCACCGTCCTCATTAGCAGCAGCAGCTTTAACGGCGCCGTCAACGGTTTCGTCCAGGGCCGGGAGGCCATGAGCGTGTTTAGCTTGTACTGCACCCGCCAGTTGGCAAAGTCATAGTCCCCCGGATAATAAAAAGGTTCAAATAATATAGACACCAGATCCCCGAGAATCGGCCGGTACATATCCAGCACGCCGGGCTCCAGCCCTAACCGGAGCAAGTCATCCACCAGAGCGGTTTCATGAGCGTACTCGCCGGTCAATAATCGTAACAAGGCCTGTTTTTCCTCGGCATTAAAGATTACTACCGAACCGTAGTCGATTACGGCTAAACTCTTTTCGCCGGTATCGGCGGCAGTAATGATAAAATTGCCCGGATGCGGGTCGGCATGCACCATCCCCAGCCGGCCCAGTGAAACCAAGACAAACTTCAGATAGCTGGTTACAAACCAACTGTCCGGCTGATCAAGGCAGTGCAGCAGTTCCTTCCCATCCAGCCACTCGGCCACGATGGCCTGAGCATTAGCCGCCAGGACAGCCGGCACACGGATGCCGGGCGCTCTCGCAAACAACTCGTGAAAAGCCTTTTGCCGCTCCGCTTCCGCCAGATAATCGCATTCAGTGAGCAGCATTGCTTCCAATTGACCCAACAGCTGAAAAAGCCCGCTATTCCTTAAAGGCAGCAGCCTGGCTGGCCATATAACGGCACGCAGCACCCGGAAATCGTTTTTAATCCTTTTTTCCACCCCCGGGTACTTTACTTTCACCGCCAGCGGGCCGTCGGCCGCGGTTACCCGGTAAACCTGCCCGATAGACGCCTGCGCCCGCAGCTCCACTTCACCCCGGGCCAGGCCAAGTCCTTTTAAAACCTGCTCAATGTTTAGCTCTACAATACTGCTTTGGGTGCAGAGGGAGGCAAAGTATTCATCACTATGCCTGGTATTATATAAGGTGAGGTGCTGACCAATTTTCTGAGGCAGCCCGTGCAGCTCGCCCATAACACCGGCAGCACCTGCAAAATCATTTTTGATCAAGCCTCTGGCCACTGATAACAGTTTTATTGCCCTGGTAACGCTCATTAAACTACCCCAAATCTTTTTTGGTGGTTCAGTTAGTCAAATATAAAATCAAGGCCGAAGCCCCTACCCATAACGCCACATTTATCAACAAAGGGGCATCCCTAAGCAGTGCCACTTCCGGACTGCCGCCAATGTCTTTTTGGTGTACCAGGTATTGATAACGGAAAATGCCGTAAATGACAAAAGGTATGGTGGCCATCAGCCAGCGGGAGTGGCCGGCCGTAAAAGTATAAAGTGAATAAGCCATCACTGTCGAGGAGGTTACCACCGAAATCATCTGCTCGAGCATTGCCGGCTGGTATTCCTGCAGGATTTTGCGGTGCGAGCCGGCCTCTCCCTCCAGCAGGAGCAGCTCATGCCGGCGCTTGGTTAGCGCCAGAAACAAGGCCAGTAAAAAAGTACAGACCAGCAGCCACGGTGAAATAGGTGCCGCAATCACTACCGCCCCGGCCACCGCGCGCAAAATAAACCCCATGCCGATAGTCAGCACGTCAACAATAACCACGTTCTTCAGCCATAAGCTGTACGCCAGCACTAACAAAAAATAACCCAGTGCCACCAGGCCAAATAGCCGGTGCAGCATAAAAGCAGCGGCCAGGGATACACCAGCGGTCAATATCACTGCAGCCACTGCCACCGGTACGCTAAACCGGCCGGCGGCCAGCGGCCGGAACTTCTTTTTGGGGTGGGCCCGGTCCCGTTCGAGGTCAATCAGGTCATTAATAATATATACACTGCCCGAAAGCAGGCAAAACAATCCAAAGGCCGCCGCCGACCGGCCTAAAAGGTCCGGCACCAGCAGGTTTTTGGAAAAGATGAGGCCGGCAAAAATCACCAGGTTCTTCGTCCACTGCTTGGGCCGCATGGTCTTTAACAGCCAATATATCCGACTGCGCCCGGCAGCCGCACCGGCAGCAGGAGCAGCAGGTTCAAAAACGGTTCTGGTTTCGGTTTGCAGCGACATCTACACCACCTCCTTATTAAAACGCCAATTAGCGCCAATAAACACAAAAAATCCGGGCCCATTAAAATAGTATACCATTTCCCGGATGATTTGTGAATTGGCATTCGCTGTCAATACGCATGTCAATACGCATGTCAATACGCATTCTTATTAACAAGCCCCTTAAAGACCGTTAAAAACATAATTTTGATATCAAACAACAAGTCCCAATTCTCTATATAATAAATATCACACTCAATCCGCTTTTCGATGGAGGTATCGCCCCGCCAGCCATTCACCTGGGCCCAGCCGGTAATACCCGGTTTCACCTGGTGCTTAACCATGTATTTGGGGATTTTCTCCTTAAACTGCTCTACGAAAAATGGCCGTTCCGGCCTGGGACCCACCACACTCATGTCACCGGCCAGCACATTCAGAAACTGGGGCAGCTCGTCCAGGCTGGTCTTCCTGATAAAAGTGCCAAACCTGGTTTTGCGGGGGTCGTCGGCGGTAGTCCATTTGGTATCACCGGAATTATCACCGGCCACCCGCATAGAACGAAATTTCAGCATATGAAACGGCCTGTTGTTTAACCCAACCCGCTCCTGCCTAAAAAAAACCGGGCCGGGCGAGGTCAGCTTAACCCCGATGGCAAGGGTAATCATCACCGGGGCGGTTAAAAAAATTGCCGTAAATGACACAACAATGTCAAAAGCCCTTTTGATAAAGCGGTTGAACGGGTCATCCAACGGCACATGCCGAATATTCAGCAGGGGAATTTCTTCAAACTCCTCAATTTTGGGCCGGCCGGGCAGATAATCAAAATAATCGGGGATTATCCGCACCCGTACCCCGGCTTTTTCGCAGGTGTAAACGATATTATGGTATTTTTCGTAAGCGCTTAGCGGCAGCGCCACAATCACCTCATCAATGCCGTTAGTGGCCAGGATGTCAGGCAGTGCGCGGCAATCCCCCAACACCCGGCGCCCCATGACTTCGGCACCGTTTTTAGCAGCGTCATCGTCCAAAAAGCCCAGCACATTGTAACCAAAATCCTTCTGGGTGGTAACCTTTTGGGCAAAATCCAGCCCAACTTTGCCGGCCCCGATGATTAACAAATGCTTCTGGTTATAGCCGATTTTGCGCAGGTAACGAAGCGCGCGGCGGACCGCATAACGCTCCGTTAACAGCAGCGCCAGCCCCAGCAAACCAAAAACAGCAAGCACGGCCCGGGAATAAATGTATAGTTTGGCCATATAAAGCATGCCAAAAACAATAGCTATGCCCACGGCATGGGCGCGGATTACCATTAGCATTTCTTTGCGGAACAGCCGGCTGCGCATGGGCGAATAAACTTCCATGAAAAAATACACTAGCTGCAGCAGCGGGATCATCCACAGCGGCGCTTTGAGGTACAGGTAGTCCATTTGGCTGACAGGCTGCAAGCCCCATTTGTATAGATAGGCGGCAAGGTAGGCAACAGTCAGGGCCAAACCGTCCAAGGCAAACAATATTAAATTAAAAAACCGCTGGTGTTTTTTAATCACAAAGCATCAGTCCCATATCTATTTTTGAAAAGTAATTATACTGTAACGGGCATGTCTTCTGATATACGGAATAGCTGCAAACAGAAAGCGGTCAACCTTTTCCAGAAAAGCAAAGCTGCTATTGAACATTTTTTCAGACGGGATTACAAAACGCCATACAAAGGCTAGCAGAGTGGCCAAATAGAAGGGGCGGAAGGAAACATTGGCGGCATGCTGCCGAAACAGGCGGAAATCACTCATGACAATGGGATGCTCATCCGAAGTTCTCAATTTCGGGGTTAATACCCTATACAAATTAATCAGCGGATTATGGCCCAGGGGTTCAAGAAATACTGCTTTGCCGTCCTTTTTCAGGACCCGGCAAAGCTCCGGAATTACCCCGGCCAAATCCAAATGATGCAAAATTGCACAGCCAAAAACAACGTCAAAGCTTTCATCCGGGAAATCCAAAACCTCGGCGTTCCCCACAAAAGCGGTCAGATTAGTCAAGCCCTCCGCGTCCGCATAACTGTTTAATAATTTTATACATTCCGGTGAAATATCCACTGCCGTTACCGTGGCGCCTTGCCGGGCAAACTGCAGGGAAAAATGACCGGTGCCGCAGCCTATTTCTAAAACCTTTTTGCCACTGCCGGCGGCAGCTTCCTTAAGAGCACCGGCATAAAGCGCATCCAGTACACCGCCGTAAATCTTGGTATAAAACTGGTCCAGTTTTTCATTGCGCTCCTTAACTTTTTTATCCTGGAACTCAGCTTCCCTTTTTAACCGCTGCTCAGTGCTCTCCTCAGTGCGTTCCTCAGTGCGTTCCATGCTACCCCTCCGGTTATCTGCTAATACCTTGGTAAGCTTTTTGCACATATTCGGCAAACTGTTGCTTAAAGCTTGCCAGGTCAAATTTTTGGGCGTGCGCCACCATGTCTGCCGTTTTATATCTCGTAGGGTCAAAGGTTTTTAGCACCCTGATCAGGGAGTCTGCCTGCTGCTCATCAAAAAACTCCCCGGTAATCCCGGCTTTTACGGTTTCCAGAGTTCCGCCCGCCCGGTAAGCTATCACCGGCCGGCCGGCGGCCTGGGCTTCCACCGGGGTCAGACCGAAATCCTCATTGCCGGGAAAAACAAAAGCTTGACATTTGGCATATAATTGGGCAATTTCCGCATCCGAAATTCGTCCCAGGAATTTCACATTAGGCTTGGCCATAGCCCGCAATTTGGCATATTCCGGCCCATCCCCCACCACCAGCAAAGGCTGGCCGGTGGCGCTAAAGGCAGCTACCGCCAGGTCAACCCGCTTATAAGGCACCAGCCGGGAAACCACCAGAAAATAGTCTTCAACCGTACCGCCCGGTCTGTATTTGGAAGTATCCGCCGGCGGGTAAATGACTACTGCATCACGCCGGTAATATTTGCGGATGCGGTCCGCCACCACCCCGGAAATAGCAATAAACTCGTCCACCCGGTCGGCAGCCAGACGGTCCCAAATCCGTAAATAATTCATAATAGGAGGAATTACTAATCTTTTCAGGCGGCCCATATTTTCCAGCCGCATATACTCATGATACAACTGCCATACGTACCTGATAGGGGTATAGCAATAGCAAATATTTAACGCATCGGGCCGGGTAATGACGCCTTTGCAGCAGGCATGGCTGCTGGTGATGACCACATCAAATTCGGTCAAATCAAACTGCTCCACCGCCAAAGGCATCAGCGGCAAATAAGCCTGATATTTCTCTTTTGCTTTGGGCAGTTTTTGGATAAATGACGTTCTGATGTCCAGGGCCTTAAAATCATCCGGCAGTTTGGCCTGGTTGTATACGGTAGTATACACCGGGGCCGCCGGAAAAAGCTCGTGAAAAGCCAGTACACAGCGTTCCGAGCCGCCCATGTTGGCCAACCAGTCATGCACAATTGCAACTTTCATTAAACATTACCACGCCTTCCCATTTGTTCAACCCGCGCCATATCCGCATCTACCATCATGCGCACTAATTCAGAAAATGCAGTCTTGGGCTGCCAGCCCAGTTTTATCCTGGCTTTGGCGGCATCCCCGACAACCAGCTTAATATCGGCCGGGCGGTAAAAAGCCGGGTCAACTACCACATAGTCCCGCCAGGCCAAACCGGCATAACTAAAAGCCTTTTCCACAAACTCCCGGACACTGTGGGTCTCACCGGTAGCAATTACATAATCATCCGGCTGCTCCTGCTGCAGCATCAACCACATAGCTTCCACATACTCCGGGGCAAAACCCCAGTCCCTTTGCACATCCATGTTGCCGAGGCGCAGCTCATTAGCCAGGCCATGCTTTATTTGAGCGACGGTATGCGTAATCTTCCTAGTAACATAAGATAGTCCCCGCAGCGGCGACTCATGGTTAAACAGAATCCCGGCACAGGAAAAAAGGCCGTAGGCCTGCCGGTAATTAACAGTCATAAAATGGGCGTACAGTTTCGCTGCCGCATAGGGACTGCACGGAAAAAAAGGCGTATTTTCATTTTGCGGCACTGCCTCTATTTTACCAAACATTTCGCTGCTGGAGGACTGGTAAAATTTAATCCCGGGATTTACCGTGCGGATAGCTTCCAGCAGCCTGGCCGCACCCAGACCGGTAGTATCGCCGGTAAGTAAGGGCTGTTCAAAAGAAGCCGCCACCGAGCTCTGGGCCGCCAGGTTATAAATCTCGTCCGGCTGCACCCGCTCCAACACTTTTATTATACTATTATAGTCCAGCATATCAAAAGGCACAAATTCAATCTTTTCCGCAATGCCCAGCTCATTTAACTTGTCAGTGTTTATGTTACCCGTCTGCCGGACAGCGCCAAAAACCTGATACGCTTTTGATAATAACAACCGGGCCAGATATGCGCCGTCCTGGCCGGTGATGCCTGTAATTAAGGCCCGTTTTGTCATCCTGTGCAGCCTCCATATATAAGTGAACATTATATAAGTCAACATTCTGCAGCATTACATATAATTCCTTGCCGGCATAGTCCGGCGATAAGCGCCGGCCAGCAGGCCCAAAAGCACCCAGGTGTAAATATGCACAAAAATACCAAAGGAGTAGCCTTGTACAGCAATGCCGGCCAGACCGGCAAAGACGCCCAGGACAGCAGCCCGCCAAAAGACTGCCCGGTTAGCCCGAAAAGCCTGCCAGGCCATTACAGGCACCCGAATTATAATTAATACTAATACCGCAAACCCAACCATACCGGTTTCGGCCAATACCTCCAGGTATTGGTTGTGAGCTTTGGCCACAAAAGGAAAAGCCTCAGCGCCCGGTGGTCTGTATGTATTATACAAATAACCGTAATTTCCGGTGCCAACCCCAAAAACTGGGTGCGTCCGGAACATATTCCAGGCCGCCTGACGAAAAGCCTGCCGCTCGGATACAGAGCGCAGACTTAAATGATAAGTTTCTTTTGCCTGCAAAGCTGCAGGTGCCTTTTTCCCGGCAGGAAGCTGTACAAGCTGTTCTACTTTCTCCGGCTGAAAACCGAACTTAACGGCAATAGACTTGAAACCCTCACCGTAACCGGGGAATAAGTAAGTATGGATTAAAACAACAATAATTGCCACTACTGACAAAGAACCAAAAAATGCTTTTATTCCGGTAGCTTTAAAATATTTGTAGCCAATAATAAGGATAAACCAACTGCCAACAAGCCCTACCCAGGGACCGGCCGCAAATGTCATGACCATAGCCAGCACCAGCAGGATAAAGCCTATAACCATGGCCAATCTTTTTGCAACAGGTAAACTCACTAATAAGAAAACGGTAAGCGGAGGTATTACTGATAAAAGATAGTTCCCGTAGACCTGGGGTTCCGCGGAAGTGCCAAAAAGCCTGGGTACAGTCCAGGTGAGAGGCTGACCCGTATCTATGCCGGCCATAAAGCCCAAAGTAATATAAAGGCTCCAAATAACCGAAATAAAGGCGGCCAGGAAATAAGCCCGGAAAACGCCGGTAAAGGTTATTTCATTTTGCACCAGGCTGGCAGTAAGCCAAAAGACCACTATAGAAAAGGCAAGGTAAGCAAACTCAAGATAGTTTTCTGTATCTAGTCCGCTTTCCAAACCGGCTTTAACCACAGAAATCAGATTAACCAGCAAAAAAACCAGCAGCAGTTTCATTAAAGGGGTTTGTCCTACCGTTACAAACAAACGCTTTATACCCTTCTCCCACCCATAAGCCAGCAATGTCGCCAAAACCAGCATACCGAAGATTACACCGGTTGGCACCCCGTAAAACATAATAAGCGGTGAAACGGCAAGAAAAGGCAAGGAAAATATAACTAAATAATAAAATTTTATGGCAATGGACAACTTCATCAAATTCAACCTGAAATCCTCCTCGATTTACCCAACCTGCCGGTTACAAAGTCCCTGATACCCTGCAAAATAGCAGGTACCAGATAAAAATTCCCCCGCCATGCAAACAAAAAGCCTTTAATGATAATTTTCAGTATGAAGGCTGGGATAAAAAGTACCCAGTTTAAGTAATTAGCATGTTTTCTCATAAAAAGCAGGTTGTTGCGAGCAACATAATACTCATGAATGGGGGATCTCCCCCCCACGGCACCCATTTCTTTGTGTCGGACAACCGAGGTTGGCACCACCACTAATTTGAAACCTGCCTTTTTAGCCCTGATACCCCAATCAGCATCTTCGTAATAAAGAAAAAAATCGTCATCAAAACAACCTGTTTTCTCTATTACCGTCCTTTTAACCATAAAGGCGCAGCCGGTAACAAAGTCAACTTCACGGCAACCAGCCGGCACATCCTTCATATGCCTGACGGTGCCCAGCGGCCAGTATATCTTGCCACCGGCAAACCATACCTCCCCGGGCCGGTGATAGTAATAGATAAGGGAACCCATGATGCCAATAGCAGCATCACTCTCTCCCACCCTGATAAGCTCGTCAATAACACCCGGTTCTACAGTCGTATCGTTGTTAAGAAGAAAAACATAGTCTGCCCCTTGTTCCAGCGCATAACTAATACCAACATTATTCCCGCCGGCAAAGCCCATGTTTTCATCGTTTACCAGCACCTGCACAGCAGGGAACTCCCGGCCGACAGCCTCAACTGAATTATCCATCGAAGCATTATCAATCACCAGCACCCGGTAATTGGCGTAAGTAATCTTCGTTAATGAACGCAGGCACTCAAGAGTATCAGCTTTTCCATTGTAGTTAAGGACTATAATAAAAACCAGCGGCATGGGAAAAGATATCCTCCTTTAAAGGCCCTTTTTATAATCTTTATAACCGTCAATATAAGCCTGATACAAACTGAATTTCCAGTACCAAGTGCTTAGAGGTCCAAAAAATGCGGCCTGCGGCAGGATACTGCCCATTCTGGTAAGCGCTCTCTTAAATAACCGCGAAACTGTTGTTTTTGTAGGCGCCTCCAAAACTCCAAAACCCGTTGGGTATTTATCCAAAATACCGCCAAGAGCCTGGCCGTTAAAATAACTCCTAGTCATATAATCCTCAAAAGTCACCGGATGATAATGGTAGGCCAGTGTCTGCAGGTCATAATAAAGCTGCATCCCTTTTTGCCTTAATTTATTTTCAAACTCAATATTCTCAAAAGCTGCTAAATCCTGCGCAAACAAAGTCAAATCACCGGCACATAAAAAAGCTCTCTTAACCGACAAATTAGCAGCTTCTAAAAAACCTATTTGTTGCACTACCCCGGAGGCAAGGCGGTAAAACCTGTTTTGCGGCCCTCCGTGCTCGAGCCAGTGCATAAAAGGGGTAATAATTTCAGGATGATAAAAAACAGCCCCCTGTAAAACACAATGCGCTTCACTGTATTGCTGATGCCATGCGTAGTGGTTATTAAGTACACCTGGCCGGACAATAATATCATCTTGCAGAAAAAGGATGACCTGACCGGCGGCCTGTCTAATGCCAAAATTTCTGGCCGCTCCCGGCCCGGAGTTTTCGGTAGAAAAGGCGCTGAAGGCTTTATGGTTTGCCGAGTATTGGGCCAGCAGTTCAGCTGTCCCGTCAGTTGAACCGTCATTGACAACAATAATTTCATAAGAAAAATCGGCCAGCTGCAATTCCAGAAAAATACTCTGCAGGTTTTTATGCAAAATCTCTCTTTTATTATAAGCAGGAATAATAATTGATAAATCAATAGCCATACTATTTCCTACCTATTGCGTTTGCCAAAAACCACTCATAAGTCTTGGCAATCCCATCTTGCAAACTGATTTGCGCCTGCCAGCCCAGGCCGGTCAATTTTGTAACATCCAGCAATTTGCGCGGGGTTCCGTCCGGCATAGCGGGGTTAAATACCAGATTGCCTTTAAACCCGACAATACCCTGAATCATCTCGGCTAACTGTTTTATGGTCAAATCTGCACCGGCCCCAATATTGACTAAAGGGCCTATATCTTTATAGTCATAGTTATTCATTAAGAAAATACACGCATCGGCCAAATCATCAACATGTAAAAACTCCCTTTTGGGTGCCCCGGTACCCCAAATTTCAACGGCTGATTTGTTTTCCAGCTTGGCCTCATGAAATTTCCTGATCAGTGCCGGCAGAACATGAGAGCTTTGCAAGTCAAAATTATCATTCGGACCATAGAGGTTTGTAGGCATAACCGAAATAAAATTGGTTCCATACTGCCTATTGTAAGCCTGACACATTTTAATGCCGGTTATCTTGGCTATAGCGTACGGTTCGTTGGTCGGCTCCAGTTCGCCGGTAAGCAGATACTCTTCTTTCATGGGCTGAGGGGCAAGCTTGGGATAAATACATGAACTTCCCAAGAAAAGAAGTTTTTTTACTCCGTACCGGTATGCAGCGTGGATAATGTTGGTCTGAACAGCCAGATTATCATAAATGAAATCCGCCGGATAGGTATTATTGGCATGAATACCGCCCACCCTAGCCGCTGCCAGAATAACGTAGTCCGGCTGTTTTGCGGCAAAAAATTCCTCAACTGCATTTTGATTTCTCAAATCCAGCTCTTTATGGGTTTTATAAACCAAATTAGCATGACCCGTTTTGGCCAGCCTCCTCATAATAGCTGAGCCTACAAGGCCATTATGCCCGGCAATATAGATTTTTTCCTGCACTTGCATCTCCTATCAGCCCTTTTCCCCCGGTTTTAACAAAGCCAAACAATACTTAATAAAATATTTTAATGAATCAATCCATACGTCCAAAAAGCTAATCTTACGCTTGCCTGCTAACTTGCAAAGATAATATGCTCTATGGAGTGGGTTGACTTTATTAGTCAGAAAAAATGAAATAAACACCTCATAGCTTATCATATCGGCACCGTAAAATTCCTTAAAAGCATTATATGAGTTTTGCAGCTGTATTATCCGATTGGTGGAAGTTACGCTTGCCGGGTGGACCCTGTATAGAAGTAAGAACTCTGCTAGATTATAAAAGCCTGTTACTCTACATAAACTCAGCCAGAGCGCATAATCCTCTGCATCGGCAAACCTTTGGTCGTATTTGTTTTGTTTAAGAATTGCACTCCTGATCATTACTGTCGGATGCACAAAAGGCGACGGGCGCCAATAGAAACTAGCAAGTTTTCTGCCGACAGGGGTTTTAATTTTATCAAACACTTTTCCGGCACTGTCAATAACCCATGCCCATGCTCCACAAACGCCAACATCCGGGTATTTATCCATAACTGCCACTTGCCTGGCCAGGCGCTCCGGCAGGCTGATATCATCACAATCCATCCGCGCAATATATTCTCCACGCGCCAGATCAATACCTTTATTTAAAGTAGCCACCAGTTTCAGGTTCTGCTCATTATGCACCAACCGGATACGCGGGTCGTCATAGGCCTCAATTATTTCCACACTGCCGTCTTTAGACCCGTCATTGATAATTAAAAACTCAAAATCTGTGAAGGTCTGGTTTAAAATGCTGTCCATAGCCTGGCGCAAATACTTTTCCCCGTTGTACACCGGCATCAAAACTGTTACTCTGGGATTTTTCAAGCTCATGCCAGACCCATCTCCCTAAAAGCCATTTCAAAACGGTTGTGCCAGGAATGATCCCGCAGGCACCTTTCATAGCCGGCCTTACGAATAGCTTCACGTTCACTATCATGTGACAGATAATATTTGATTTTCTCAGCCAAATCCTGCGGTCCGGTATAACAGACAATTTCTTTGCCAATATGAAAGAACTCCTCTAATTCTTCCATATACTCGACCATATAAAAACCGCCGCACATAGGCACTTCAAAATCACGCAGCCGAATCTGTAAAATGCGCTCGCCGGTTTCATGAGTGTTGCCGCAGGTAGAAAAGCCCAGGTTTATTTTCGAACGGCTGTACATCTGAATCATCTCTAAGTCCGATAAGGTTCCGCCAATTATTCCAGCCGGCAGTTCCACAGGATCCTGCAACACCCCGCCGGAGGCTTCGCAACCGTTATTAGAGGTAGGTAAAGCTTTTTGCAGTCGTCTGCCCACCGCCTGCCATCCCTCGGCTGTCATCAGCTTGCGCCCGATATGCAAGGCCCTGCGGAACGGACTTGACTGAATATCTCTACGAGTCGCCGGATTAAAGTTATGCCAGCCAAACCCCCATACCCGGACATCAATTCCCTGGTCAAGCAGATGCTTTATGTAACCTGGGCGGTCCCCATAAGCTTGTCCTACAAAAGTAACATCAAACTCCACAGCCAAATCATATGGTTTATAAATATTTGGATTGGCCGCTTCCTGGCAATATATAGGCTGTGCCCCCATCGCCATATAATCGCTAAGGCGAAACTTTTCGGGCACCAGGCACCAATCATAATGAGGTGAGATTTCGGCAACCAGGTGCAACTGATATGACCCGTTGCAGTACCAGTTAACGGTTTTGATGCCCAGGGCACGAATCTCGTCAATTGCTTCCGGCAATACACAGGCGTCATAAAAATAGCTAAAGAATAAGTCAATCGGCTTGACTGCATGAGCGGTTTTAAGCTGGCTTAATAACTCCCTGGTAAGTTTAGGTCTGTTCACAGCAATAAAAGCCGCCTGTGCAGGGTCGGAAGGGTCAAGGCATTGAAAGGTCTCCCGGAAATCATATTGAAACTCCACCACATCATGGCCTAAATCCACCAGCGGTAGATATAAATTGTTCCGCCACAGGTTAGATTGTAAAGAGGCATTGGGGGTAGTATCGGAGGCGTAAAATATGCGCATTTCAAAAAACTCCTTGCTTAAAGATTATATAATAAAGTCATTCCCGGCAACCCCGTATTTGTAGAAATCCGAAGGAACTTTTTACTTTTGGCAGCTAATACATCTTCAATCGCATTGTGCGGCCCTACATTATAGCCTGACTCGGGAGACTGAAAAAAAGTATCATGCAAAAGAATACTTGCATTAGGAATGTTCGTGATAATAGTATCTAATTCATGCTTTACTGTATTGTAGCTATGGTCACCGTCAAGAAAAAATAAAGGTTTTAACTCAATTGATTTATTCTTACATATTTCTAATGATTTAGATAATCCATCACCCTGATATAGTTTAACTTCCTCTATTCCTTTTACATAAAGCCCTCGCTTATTTCCAGGATGCTCTACATGATCTATATCATCAGGCAAATCAATTGAATGAATTTCCATTTTTATTTCAAATTTTCTTGATATCTCATAAAAAATTCTAGCGGATTTACCATGATGAGTCCCCCACTCAAATATATGTGTGGGCTTTAAGCGACATACGGAAGCAACCATCAACAATAATTCATTAATTGGGTAAGGTCTTACGCCAACAACGGGCACTAATTCATTCACAACAAAATCCGATATAATCCAATTATCCACTTCAAATTCTTTACATTGTGGGTTAATGGTAGGGTCAGAATATTTTTGATTATATTTGTGCAACAGTCGTTTTAATTTGTTCACTCAATCAATCCCTTCCAAAAAAAACTTTTTCATACTCCAAAACAATTTTCTCCCAGGTAAACCGTTCGGTCCAGTTTCTTTTACCGGTTGCGCCCAAATCATGCAAATGGGCTCTGTCTTTAACCATGCGGGTTATATAATCCGCGAGTATCCGGGGTTCGACAGTGGTATAGCCTTTTTCATCCTGCGCTGCCGGACATATTTCTCCGCCGCCGGTCCAGCGTGCAATCTCCTCTGCATTACCAACAGGCACAGAAAGAAATGGTGCCCCCGCAGCATTGGCTTCAAATAAGACCAACGGCGAATATTCAATATTTGACGCAAACACAAAAAGATCTGCCGCCATGAAGGCTTGTACCAGTTCAGGTCGGGGCAAATCAGTCATTAATACTCTTTTATTTGTTTGGCGTTTATTTATTTCTTCAGCTATGTCCAGCCAAGTATTTTTTTTATACCAACCAAACACTTTTAACCCTCGGCGGATGATCTTTTTTATTATTGATTTAAGTGATGGTTTCCGATGTATTGGCAAATAGCAAGGTTCATTGCCATTCAGAATTAATGTGGCTTTGTTATCAATCTTTAACTGGGCAAATGCGCTGACTACCTCAAAATGGCCCTTCGTCCCCGTAAAGCTTCCTACCGTCAAAAGTAACAGATCCTCTTTACCAATCCCATGCCGCTCCCTAAAGACAGGGTCGGCGGCGGCCGAAAACTCTATTTCACTTGCCCCGTTTGGAATCACAGAGATTCTTTTTAAGCCGTGGTTCCTGGCAAAATTGATATCACGATAATCTGAAGCATAAAAAATAAGATGGTCAAACTGACTAAGAACAACTGGCATTTGCTGAAAATAACTTGCATATGCGGGCTCATATAAACCCGAAAATCCGCAAGGAATAAATACTTTGCGAGCCTTAAGCCGGGGTAATACCGGCCACAGCGCATCAAAGGTCCACTGTTGGGCGGCCTTAATCATAATCACATCAAATTCCTGAGAAATAACAAAATCAAGATAAGCATCTATTTCGCCTGTCATGCCACGTGCTATGTTGCCGGAAATATCAAACTCTTTAATCATTACACCATTAAGCTGCTTAAAATTGCGTGTTGATAATCTAGTTGAAGCAACAGTAACTTCATGCCCTCGCAAAACCAGTCGTTCCGCAAGTTGCCGCATAACTTCCTGGACACCGCCAACACTTGGTGCATAAAACTCACAACAAAAAAGAATACGCATAGAATGCTCACCTTTTTAATCATTATATTGGCTGTAAAACCAGCGCCATGTTCGTTCAATGCCCTCTTCAAAAGAAATTGTTGCTTGCCAACCCGTTTCCGATTTTATTTTATTACAATCAAGAATATTTACCGGGACATCAAATTGACGCTGTGGCAATACTATTATTTGTGGCTCAAAACCGGCAGATTTTGCATAGGGATATATTGCATCCAAAATATCTTTGTTGCTTCTGCCAACGCCGGTGCCAATATTGTAGCATAACCCGGGAGTACCCCGTTCCAATGCAGCAATAATTCCATTAGCAGCATCAGTAACATGAATATAGTCCCGGATTGTCCCTGTTTCACCAAAAAGAGCTATTTCCCGGCCCTCTAATATTGATGCAATTGCCGTTGCAACAAACCCCTGGCCAACAAAGGGACGTTGTCCTTCTCCATATGCATTAGCCGGACGAACACAAACCACAGGCAGTGCTTTTAGTTCATTAAACATCATTGCATATTTTTCAATAGCTAATTTAGTGATACCGTATGGGGAAATAGGATTAGTAGAATGATCTTCAGTTATTGGCTCATTACGGCTTTTTCCATATACCGTGCCTCCTGATGAAACCAGCACCAGCTTACGAATTGGCAAAGAACTCACTACCTCAAAAAGCCGTACATTGACGGGTAAATTGTTTAAAATGTCTTGTACTGGATTTTCAAAACTCGTCTTTGGAACTGTAGAGTACGCCAAATTAATTACTTCATCAACATCCTGCAAAACTTTAAATAAAAAATCCTGATCCCCATAATTACCGGCAACATATTTGACTTCCTCAGGTAAATTTCTTATGGAAAAAGGACTTCTACCAATGACAGTTATTTTTCTTTCCCGGGAAATAAGTAACTTTATTACAGCAGAACCAATAAAACCGGTTCCACCAATTATGCAGCAATGCCTCATTTCTCAATCTCCGAATCTTTTCAGGATTTTGTATAAAAACATCAGTAATCTTCCGACTATCTTCCCATATCGGTATTCTAAATAACTATGCCGTATTGAATATAAACGCTTTAACGCTTTATTTTTTATAATAATACATTTGGGACCGGCTTTATCACATAATTTATTAACTGCTTCATTTAGTACCTGCATAATTTCGGTAATATGTGGCTTTGACGAAAGCCTGTGGGACGCACCATGTACAAATGAAACAAGGTCAATAATGTTCTGATCCGGACTTTCTCTTCCTATAAGCCAGGCTATATTCTCCGCGCTCAGGTTAATAACCCGGTCAAGAAATGGATTAGGTCCAGACCTGGACATACTGGTTGGTATTTCCCGATAAATATGCAAAATTTCAGGTATATTGGCAACTTCAAATTCTCTGCTAACCCGAGACCATAACTCATAATCTTCGGGAGGCTGCCTGTTTTTATCCGTCGAATATAATCCGACTTGCTCAAAAACTTCTTTGCGAAGCATTACTGAGCTATGTACAAAAGGGTTATCAAATAACAACTCAAACTTTAAAAGTACATTGTCAGCAGAAAAACGATGTGCGCGCCGAGTCCTTTGTCTGTCCACCATTATTTCCGCCCAGGTACCGACCATACCACATTTTGAATGAGACTCTAAATATGCAACCTGTTTCTCAAACCTATATGGCAGTGAAACATCATCCTGATCCTGCCTGGCCAGATACTGGCCTTGTGCTAAACTAATCGCACGGTTTAAGGTTGCGGCAAGTCCCTGGTTTTGTTGCTCATAATACCTGATTCTGAAGTCTTTTATACTTTGAATTATATCTGCAGATTCATCAGTTGAGCCATCGTTTATTAGTATTATCTCAAAATTCTTGTAGGTTTGGCGTAAGATACTTTCGACTGCTTCTTTTAAATATGCCGCTCCGTTATAAACCGGCAACAAAACACTAACCAACGAACTACCAAAATCACTCATTTCGAACTCCCACGCTTAATAATGACTTATTAAGGATTACTCCTGTGATGCTATAGCTACTTCATGCAAGCCTTTATCGAGGCCATAAATCTCATGCCATTTATGCATCCACACTTCGAGCATTGCCAGTTCACTGCCCTCCGGACTTTTTCGTTTTCCACCTACCCTGACAGTACTCATTTTTAACAACTCTTTAGCCGCCCTCGAATAATCTATCAAACCGAACTCTGCATCAGTTTTTATGGCAAAAACCTCAAGGTTTCTAAGCGCACCCCATTTATTCTTTACAAAGTTCAACTTATCAAAACCTAGCATTTTCAGTGTTACAGCAAACTTTTTCTTATGCCAGCCATCCCAATGCACTGCCCAAAATGCCTCATGAGATCCAAAAAGATGTCGCATAACCTGTTGTTTTTTGTCAAATGTTATAAAGGGTGATGTCATCAGATTAAAACAAGCCATTGCATCCGGTGTCTCAATCCTTAACAGCCCTCCAGGTTTTAACCAATCACGCCATCTGCACAACAGTGCTAAGGCTACCGGGCGTGAGAAATGTTCAAATACATGATGGAGCCTAATCTCATCAACTGAGCAGTCCATATATGAAAGCTGAACTATATCCGCATATTTATCAGCCCTAATTTCCGACTGTACTGTATGGTCAGTTGGTTGATAATCGATGTTAATATAACCGTCTAAATAACGCAGACCACAGCCAAGATGTAGTTTCATTATCATTCAGCCCCCTAAAGTGAAGCAAACTCATTATCGTTTACTCCATGCTGTGTTTTCCACAAAAATAGTATTTATATATGTATCAGCATAAGGAAAATAATTGTTTTGACTCATTAAATCATTTATTTCTGTTATTTTTCTCTCTGATTTGTCTTCGGTATATGTAAGTGTTTCAATGCAAAAAACCGGGGGTCTATGAAGTGAAAAATCAAAGGCCTTCAAAATCGCCAAATCTAATCCTTCAACGTCTAAAGAGACCAGATCGGGACAAATCGGGAAATTTTTCTTAATAATATCGTTAACGGGCATCAACGGTATTTGTATTACTTTTTCAATTTTTTTATTACCATAACTCTGATAACGTTCCGCCTCTTCCTTCGAAAACGTATTTAACGTTTTTTCAGACATAACATAGAAATCAGCTTTATCCTCTTGTATAACGCCAACTCCTACATTTAAGCAAATATCCCTATAACGTCTTTTCTTAATTATTGAAAAAAGAGTAGGGTCCGGCTCAACACATACTCCTCTGCTCCCCATTTGATAAAATAAATAAGTATTACTCAGACGTGTTGGGTGATGGGCACCAATATCCAAATATGTAGGTTTAACAATTCCTAGCACATCGAAAATAAAACGTAATATTAAGTCTTCACCACACTGTGCATATGAATGCCCAGCTTCGAAGCTTTTTATTAAAAGAGTGATGTTTTTTATTAAACTTTTGATTTTTCTCATTTTAACCTACCCGTTTAATTAATAGATTTATGAATCGCGCTAGGTGGATTATTAATGTTATCTCAGTAGGAGGGTTTTTATAAATTGCTATTAATTTTTGAATGGAATCGATCTTATATGTCCTAAATAAACTCCAGAAAAACCTCAAATGCCTTGGACTGGGAATGGTTCTCTTTTTTATTTTGTTATATAAATATAACCATTCAAATATTTCCACTTCTTTATTTCCTATACATTCATGGGTCACCTGAAGAGATGACCCTGTTGTAATGCAAATTAACGGTCTTTTGGTAAATGTAAATTTACTATTTTTCATAAGAATTCTGATATAAAAATCAATATCCACAACCCATTTTAGCTTATAATCAAATATTAAATCAAACTTATTCCTATAAATAGTCGCACTTGGTGAACCAATACAATTACCGTGAAACAGGTAGTTTGGGGAGTGGCTGAGTTTTTTCAACTGCTCATCATTGGGAGAGTGTACAAATTTTAGTTGATTATCCTCACCATAAGCAAAAGATGAACAAAAAGCAAAATCAGCCTCAAGGTTATCATCTAACATTTTTACAAATTCAGACAAGCTATCCTTATCCGAGAACCAATCATCGTGATGTAAAATTTTTATGTATTTTCCCGCAGCTAATCTTACGGCCTCGTTCCAGTTCTCCGGCGACCCCATTTTCTCCGTATTTTTGTGGTATTTTATTCTCTTATCGGTAAATTGCTCTAATACTAACTCTTTCACCGAGTCATCTGGCGAATCATCAGTTATGATAATCTCATAATCTTCAAAATCCTGAACTAAAACTGATTTAATGGTTCTACGTAATAATTCAGGCTGTTTATACGCCGGAATACAAACTGATACCTTGGGGTTATACAAAATAAAAACCTCCCCATCATTTGCGGCGCCAAAATGCACCCGTTCCATCAATATCAATTATTTCATCATGTATCTCATTAGCTTCGCGAAAATCGTGCACAGCCTGACGACACCCCTCCAGAACATAGTCGTCTATAATAACATAACCGCCCTTAGACAGCTTAGGGTAAAGGCTTGTAAGTGCATCTATTGTAGATTCATACATATCGCCATCTAAACGCATTAGAGCTAGTTTATCAATTGGTGCCACAGGCAAAGTGTCTTTGAACCAACCCTTGAGAAATCTTACCTGATTATCAAGAAGCCCGTATTTTGCAAAATTGTATTGCACCTCTTCACGGGACACAGCAAGAAATTTGATCTCGTGATGCGTATCTCCTCTGTCAAGTGGGTATTTCTCCGGATTAGGTGCGGGTAAACCCTCAAAGGAATCCGCTACCCATACAACTCTGTCAGTAATCCCATATGCTTTTAATGCCGCCCGCATAAATATAGATGCCCCTCCGCGCCATACACCTGTCTCAATAAAATCACCAGGAATATTATGACGGAAAATATTTTCAATACAGTCATGCAAATTATCCAATCTTTTTAACCCAATCATAGTATCCGCTAAAGGTGGCCAATCCCGACCCTCAGCACGTTTAATCGGGTCAAATGGAAATTTGCGAACAATTTGCATGTTTTTTTTATCAAAAAAGCTCCAAATAGATGAATAAATGTATTTTTTGTATCCCGACTCAAAACTCGAAGGGTTGACAATTTCCGCAGTTTCACCCCATATATAATAAGTCAAACACTTTTTCATCAAATCTAAATATAACTGTCTCGAATCACACATTCCGTTAACCCCTCTCGAACTATATTCCGCTAAATAATCTTTTTATCAAAAACTTGAGAAACGGATACTTTGTTTTTTCCCTAAATTTACTTCTTTCTGTTAACACTTCTTGTTTAGTTAAAACTAGTAAGAATTGATATGTTAATGACAAATCCGTTTTAAGCAAATGGTAACAGAACGCAAAACAAAGATTAAATTTTCCAATGTTAATTTCACTGCTAAAAACATTTCTCTGTAGATAATATAATTTCTCAATATTTAACCCTAGCTCATAAATCAACCGCTCTAGAGTATTCAGAGTAAAGAATCGTACGTGAGTTTTTTCTAATATCCCAGAATCAACATAGTTGAATTCACCATTTAACAACGCTATTCTTACTGCACCAAAAGCAATATTGGGAACGGAAATTATTATTCTTGTTTTTTCTGAAATGCCATCGCATAAATCTCGCAAAAAAGTAAGTGGGTCATTTATATGTTCAATAACATCAGCCAAAACTATGAAATCATAATCCTCATTTATTATTCTCTCTTTATATTCATGTGCATATCCACAGAAAAAATGCCTATAATACTTGCTTGCAATCTTTGAAGCGTAAGGATCAGGTTCAATGCCATCAATAATAAGCTCTTTGTGTGTTTCACTTAGTATACATGCCAGCAAACCATTTCCGGCACCAATGTCCAAAACTTTTGCATTAAAGGGTATTATTTTTGATATTCTGTTTAGAGGATTTGCGTCGTCATTAAGAATTAACGGTATCAATTCCGGATTAAAATCATACGTTTTTTCCACTCTTTTAAACATGTGTTACCTCAAAGTCATACGGGATGTCTAAAATCCCAAACTCAATATTCTTTGGATAAGATGAGCCTTCTCTTGAAAATATTTCTATCAATTCACAATGCTCAACACAGTCTAGAGTCTCTCCAAGATAAGCAACAGAAGCGCTAATTAAGTATTTATCCGGCACTAATGGAATTGCCGGTATTTTACACCTAACCGTCAGAGTATCCCCCTCGGTTTGGATTTGCTTATTTATCCAAGACGAGACGCATGTAAATATTCTTTTCCCATCCAAGGAATCTATTGCAAAACCAGGAGCTATGCTTTTCTTTTGATATTCTTTATTTACCTCGGCTTCTAAATTTATATAAACATTTTCCAAGGGCGAAGCAGAATTCGTGACTTCATTCAATATATTTGTCAACCAAACACGCTTTATTCTAATGCCCCCAGTTCCTCCCCGCCGAGAACAGTTGTCAACCGAAATCTGATTGTTTATCAGATGGCCGTTATATAAAGATATAGTTTCTTTTATATCACCCTGATATGAAATATTACCTGAATCCAACAATATTCCCTCATTACAAAGACTTGCAATCGCCCCCATATTATGACTCACAAACAGCACCGTCCGACCTTCCTTGCCTACGTCCTCCATTTTCCCCAAACACTTCTTCTGAAACTGCGCATCCCCAACGGCAAGCACTTCATCCACAATTAGAATCTCCGGCTCCAGATGAGCTGCAACGGCGAAGGCCAAACGCACATACATCCCCGAGGAGTACCGCTTGACCGGCGTATCCAAAAACTTCTCTACCTCAGCAAAATCTACAATTTCGTCAAACTTCTTTTTTATCTCCACTCTACTCATGCCAAGGATGGCCCCGTTTAGAAAAATGTTTTCCCGGCCGGTCAGTTCAGGGTGGAAGCCTGTACCTACTTCCAGCAGGCTGGCTACCCGGCCCTTCAGAGATATGCGGCCGGTAGTCGGCTCCGTGATGCGGCTGAGGATTTTGAGCAGGGTTGACTTTCCTGCCCCGTTACGACCGATAATGCCCACCCGGTCACCTTGTTTAATCTCAAAAGAAACATCCTTGAGTGCCCAGAACTCTTCCCGACTATGGTCTTCCTGTTTTTTTGCAAACGGGTTAATTATTCGTTTGCTCCAGTTCTTTGCCGATTCTGCCATCACATCCCGCAGCGCAGTATACTGCTCCTTTTTTTGATGGCTGATAATATATTTTTTGCCTAAATTCTCTACCTTAATGACAGTACTCATAAACACCTCAAATTACGTCTGCAAAAGTACGTTCCATCTTCCGGAAATACCAAATTCCCAGTATAAAAATCAACAAAGTTAAAGTAACGGAGATTGCAAAACCAGGCCAAAATATCTGGGTTTCGCCGCCCAGAATGGCCCAGCGGAAACCGTCGATAACCCCCACCATCGGGTTTATGGAATAGAGCAGCCGCCATTTTTCCGGCACTACACTGCTGCTAAAGCCCACCGGGGAAATATAAAGGCCAAACTGTACAATAAAAGGAACAATATAACGAAAATCACGGTATTTCACGTTTAATGCCGCCATCCATAAGCCAAATCCAAAAGCGGCAAGTAATGCCAATAATAAGAATAAAGGCAAAGTAAGCATCCGCCAGTCCGGGATAAAATGATACCATACCATCAGCGCCGCCAAAATAACAAAGGAAATCATAAAATCCACCAAGCTGACGATAACCGAACTGGTCGGTACAATCAGCCGGGGAAAATATACCTTAGACAGCATATTGGCGTTATTGATTAACGAATTGCTGCTTTCCGAAAGTGAATTGGCAAAAAACTGCCACGGCAGCATTGCGGCAAACACCAAAATGGGGTAAGGCACGCCTTCCGAGGGTAGTTTTGCCAGCTTGCCAAACACCACAGTAAACACCATCATGGTTAAAAGCGGCCTGATCACGCTCCATGCTATACCGATAACCGTTTGTTTGTAGCGCACCAGGATATCCCGCCAGGCCAGGAAATAAAAAAGCTCCCGGTAATTCCAGAGGTCCCGCCAGTATTGTTTGGCCTTTTTACCTGGTTCAATAATCAAATCATACTCATTACTCATTTAACGCACCTAATTCAGTTAGTTTCATTTTCACCACCGGTCCAAATAACCAGCGCCTTATCGACCTTCAACTGACCTTTTAATTTGCTGAATTCTTCCTGGTTTAATACCAGCACCCGGACCTTCCGTTTAATCAGCTCTTCCGCTTTTTCAATCAAATGCCGCAAAAAATCCATTTGCACCTTGCCAACGATTACCAGGTCAATTATTCCGGAATCAATCCCGCGGGCATAATCACCGGTTATCAGCGCTGCCTCCACGGAACCGAGTTCGGCTAAAATAGCCTCTACCTTGTCAATGCCCAGGTTTTTCTTGACCAGGCTGTGTATGTCGGGAAAAAGAGGATGTCTCTTATTGGCGCAATATAATTTAGTCCTGCCGTCATTACTGGTTTCCAGCAGCCCCGCTTTAGTTAAACGGTTTAATTCAACGCGGATGGCATTTGTCGATTCACCCAATTCATCCGCCAGCCCACGCAAATATGCTCTGGTTTCCGCATTTAAAAAGAACTTGAACAGCAGCTTTATTCTTGTTTTCGAGGTTATTATTGAATCTAACAATATTTACACTCCAAATATCGGATTAAACGCCATAAAACGAGTAATAAAAAAGCGTCCTTCTGAGTAATAATTTTACTCGCATTTGTCCTCTAAGTCAATACCCATCCTCTAAGCCTATACCCCGCTTTACTCATGATAATTATTCACCTTAAAGCCTTCCTGCCGGCAGTACAGGTCTCTTTGCGCTTCTGCCAGGTCAGCTTCCACCATTGTTTGCACCAAATCCTTAAAGGTAACCTTAGGCGACCAGCCCAGTTTTTCCTTGGCCTTAGTCGGATCACCCAGCAGCAGTTCCACTTCTGTCGGCCTGAAGTAACGGGGATCTACCTCCACCAGAATCTTGCCGGTGGCTTTGTCGATACCCTTTTCGGCCACCCCTGCCCCCTGCCACACTATTTCAATCCCCACCCGAGAAAAAGCCAGCTCCACAAATTCTCTTACCGTGTGCGTCTCACCGGTGGCAATGACAAAATCGTCCGGTTCTTCCTGCTGTAACATCAGCCACATGGCCTCCACATAATCGGCGGCATGGCCCCAGTCTCTTTTGGCATTCATATTGCCGAGATAAATTTTTTCCTGCAGCCCCAGTTTTATGCGGGCAATCGCCCTGGTAATCTTCCGGGTCACAAAAGTCTCACCGCGCAGCGGGGATTCATGATTGAACAGGATACCGTTGCAGCCAAAAATGTTATAAGCCTCGCGGTAGTTTACCGTGATCCAGTATGAATACAATTTAGCCACCGCATAAGGACTGCGGGGATAAAAAGGGGTTGTCTCCGACTGGGGAATCTCCTGCACTTTGCCGTACAGCTCACTGGTCGAAGCCTGATAAAACCTGGTTTTCTCCGTCAAGCCCAGGATCCGGATAGCTTCCAGCAAGCGCAAAGTGCCAATGGCATCAGCGTTAGCGGTGTACTCAGGGGTTTCAAAAGAAACCTGGACATGACTCTGGGCCGCCAGGTTATATATTTCATCAGGCCGCACTTCCTGGATAATCCTGATCAGATTTGTAGAATCGGTCAGGTCCCCGTAATGCAGGAAAAAATTTCGATTTTTTTCATGCGGGTCCTGATAAAGATGGTCTATCCGGTCCGTATTGAACAGCGACGACCGGCGCTTTATCCCGTGTACCTGATAGCCTTTGTCCAGCAGCAGCTCAGCCAGGTAAGCCCCGTCCTGACCCGTAATACCGGTTATTAACGCTACTTTGCCCATTTTCTGTCCTCCCTTTATTGGCCCATTAACCCAATGCCGTCTTTTAGCAGCCGGGCTACAGCCGCCTTGCTGCCGGCCTCGGCATAAACCCGGACCACCGGCTCAGTGCCCGACGCCCGGAAAAGCAGCCAACTGCCGTCTGCCAGCATAAACTTGCGGCCATCCAGCGTAAGCACTTCACTTACCTTAACCCCGGCAATCATTTTTGGCGGTTTTTCTTGCAGCGCTTGCATGGCCTTAGCTTTTGCCTCCGGCAGCAAGTGCAGGTCCGCCCGGTCATAATAATGATAACCGATTTCCTGCATCATTTCGTCAATTATTTCATGCAGCGGCTTATCATAGGCAGCCATCAGCTCCATCAACAATAAGCTGCAGAGAATGCCGTCCCGCTCCGGGATATGGTTTTTAAAACCAATGCCGCCACTCTCTTCCCCGCCCAGCAGGATATCCTCCTGAAGAAACAGCTCACAAATATATTTGAACCCGATAGGCGTTTCAAAAACCGGGATTTCAAACCTGGCTGCCAGTTTATCAATCATCTGTGAGGTGGAAAAGGTCTTCACCACCCCACCGGTCCATTTCCGCTCTCTAATCAGGTATCTCAACAGCAGCGCATAAATGATATGAGAATTGACAAACTCCCCATTGGCGTCCACCGCCCCCACCCGGTCGGCATCACCGTCCGTGGCAAAACCGGCATGGGCTTTGGCTGCAGTCACCGCCTCAACCAGCACCTGTAAGTTCGGCCTGATAGGCTCCGGATTAACACCGCCAAAAAGGGGGTTGCACTCTCCCCTAACCTCAACAACTTCCATCCCTTCGGCCGCCAGCAGCCTTTTGATAAAGCCCGCCCCGGCACCGTGCATAGGGTCAATCACTACCCGGTGTCCGGCCCGGGTTATTTTTTGCAGGTCTACCAGGCAACGCAGTTGCCGGCAATAAGCTTCCTCACCGTTAAAATACTGCACCAGCCCCCGGGACACGGCTTCTGCCGGCGTCATAACCTTAGGCGACTGACAGTTAAGCCTGGCCTCAATCTGGGCAATGATGTCCGGCAATGCCGAGCCGCCATATCCGGCTTTGTATTTGATGCCATTATATTGATAAGGATTATGGCTGGCGGTAATCATGATGCCTCCGGCCGCCCGACAGTCTTTAACCGCAAAAGACAAGGCCGGCGTAGGTGTTACCCTGTCCGCCAGCAATACCTTGATACCATTGGCGGCCAGCACCCCGGCACACTCCCCGGCGTACTTGTCGGACAAAAACCTGGTATCGTAGCCAATTACAATTAGCGGCTGTCCGCCGGCTGTATCCAGTACATAATCAGCTATCGCCTGAGCGACCACCCTTACATTGGCATAAGTAAACTCTTCGCTAATAACTGCCCGCCATCCGTCGGTGCCAAATCTGATCACTTTGTCAACTCCCTAAACAACAGTTTTAAGTATCCGGCCATGCCGGTCATAAATCCTTACCAAGCCTCCGGCAGCATCCCGACAGGCCTGTTCATAAGTTTCCACCGTACCGATATCACACCAGTAACCAGCCATAGGAAAACCATAAAATGGCGCTCCCTTTTCCACCAGCAGCGGAAACAGGTTGCGGCCAAAATCATAGAACTCACCCTGAGGTATCAAATCAAAAATCTCCGGTTCAAAAATATATATCCCTGTATTGACCAGGTTGCTTAGCGCCTCTTGCTGCTTTGGTTTTTCCTGAAACCTTTTGATGCGGGCGGCGGCATCTGTGATTACCACGCCAAACTGCTCCACGTCGGCCACTTCTTTTAAAGCAATCGTGGCCAGGGCCTTTTTAGCCCGGTGAAAACTAACAAACTCGGCCAGATTAATGTCGGTTAAAGCATCGCCACTGATCACCAAAAACGTCTCATCGAGGAACCATTGGTTGTTTTTCACGCCTCCCGCCGTGCCAAGCAGGGTTTTTTCAACAGAATAGGTCATTCTGACCCCGTGCTCACTGCCCTGGCCAAAGTAGTCCATAATGTGCTCCGGCAAATGGTGCAGATTGGCCACAATATCTCTAATATCATAAAGGCGCAGCAGATTAACAATATGCTCCATCACCGGCTTGCCGCCGACCGGTGCCATCGGCTTGGGTATGGCGGCGGTTATGTGGCCCAGCCGGGAGCCGACCCCGGCGGCCAGAATCATAGCTTTCATGATATGATACCCTCCAAAGGCGATAAGAATCACCAACAACATTATTATACAGTATATTTCTATTTAATTATGAAAAATTCCTTTTTTCCGCAGCTTTCGCCAGCTGCCAAAAACAGGGCGGCACCGTGCCAATTAATCCCGCACATAAATCAAAGAACCATCCGGATACTGTTTTAGCAGTCTAAAATCATATAACTGCGGGAACTTGCTCCAATATAGCTGCCGCCAACTCTCGTCAGCCTCCGGTATATTCCAGTTCATGCGCCCGCTTAAATAAACCATTTTAACCGGAGCCAGCTTTTCCAGTTCCGGCAATAAATCTGTGCTATAAGGAAGCTTGGCCGCATACCGGTCCCCGTACCAGGCCAGGATGTGCCCGTCATTGGAGAGGATCAGGTCCCCGCGGCCGGCCCGGAACATCACTTCCCTGATGGAGCCGGCATATTCCTTGATTAAAGGCGCTCGGACATTTGGCTGCCGGAAGGAGGGTAAATTATCCCAGATCATGTATGCCCCAAGCACCGGCATTATCAAGGCCGCCAGCACCCTCGACCACGTTTTTGGCGGCCGTGCCGGCATCACTTTTCGCGGTTTTACCGGCAGCACGGCGGTCACTTTTCGCGTTATCACCGGCAGCGCCGAGACTACTGCCGCCATGCCGTAAATGACGTAAAAAGGCATGAACATAAAGAACAGCCGAGGAATGTAATGGATGATCATCAGAGCCAACAACTGCAGGCCAAAGCATGTTAATAAAAAAGGCCTGACCCCGCGCTGCCGCTCATTAAAAGGCATAATCACCGCCAACAGAAACAACCCGAACAAGACCGCACTTACCCCGGTAAAACCCGGGTCAAACAGATGGCCCAAAAAATCCCGCCAGTTTTCCTGCACCTTCAGCCACAGCTCCGCCTGATGCGTACGCAAAAACCCCGGCACATCCACTTTCTCCAGCATCATATAGAGACTGTAACCGGGATAGGTTTTGGTAAACATGACCGGCTCATATTTTTGCAGGGAAAACAGGGGACTGCCCATGAGGCTGTAGTTTCGCCACAGCCAGGGCAGCACGGTAAGCAAAAACGCTGTCCCGTACCGGGCAACCGCAGCAAAGCCGGCCGGCCTTCTAAGCTGCCACCAGTAGATGGCAATGACCGGCACAAACAACAAGGCATTATACCGGGCCAGATAAAACACTCCGGCGGCCAGCCCCAGGGCCATGTCGCCCCAGCGGTTTCTAAAGCCGGGCATGGTCAACAGATATACCACCAGCACCAGCATAAACAGGGCCATAGGTTCGGTGAGCCCCGATATACTGAAATGCAGGTTTTGAGCACTAAATACGTATATGGCCACAGAAACAGCGGCCACTACCGGGCCGAACCAATACCTGGCCAACAGGAAAATTAACGGCGCCGCCGCCAGGTAAAAAAAACCGGACGCCAGGGCCACGGCCTGGTCGGTAGCGCCCATAACCTTGATAAACACCGCCAATATCGCCGGCCAGGCCGGCGCCCGCCACAGGTCCGGATGAGGCAACCCCTGGTGAGCCAGCCCCAGCGGCGTGATATAACTGGAAATAAAGCCTTCGCCCCGGGCCACGTTGCGGGCCATGCTGGCATAATCCATAGCATCATTATAAGATAAGGCCACAAAAGTCAAATTATAAAAAGTATACCAAACAGCGGCGGCGAGAACTATAACCACCGCCAACCCCAAAGCGGGTATGCGCTTTGCCTTCATATTTCCTCACCTCCATGGAAAAACCCGCATAATTGCGGGTTTATGCCGGCTGACACGCTAAGCCTAAGATTGGCCCAGCAGTTTCTCAGCAGTATCCAACTGCTTCTGCAGCTCCGGAGAAATTTGATCAATGGGCGGCCCCTTAAATATTGACCTGCCAAAATCGTCCAGCTTTGCCGCCTGGGCCTTCATGCGCTCCGGTATGCGGCGCGCCTTTTCGGCTAACTCCCTGGCCCGGGCCTTGTTGCCGGACTGCAGGTAACTCTGGGCCGCAGCATTATAAACCATAGCTAACTGGGTATAACCCTCGGTACGATAAGGCGCCCGGTCGATAGCCGTCTCAGCAGACTGAATGCCTTTTTCAATTTGCCCGCTGCTCAGGTAAATCTGCGTCAAAATCCAAAGCGGTTCGGCATCACCCTTATTCTTTTGCACAGCGGCTTCAGCGCTGGCCACCGCTTTCAGTGCCATAGTCATATCATTGTTAGTATAAGCCTTTTGGGAATATAACTGGGCCAAGTCACGGGGGTACTTGTGTTCCAGGGGGTCAAAGCCGGCTGCCGACTCCATAGCCGCAATGGCTCCGTCAATATTGCCGTACTTATAAACGCTCATGGCCTCCCGGGCCTTGGTTTGGGCTATATAAAAACTGCCGGCGGCAGCGAAAAACACAATCGCAACGGTTAATCCCACTAGCTTCCGAAAAACCGCATCAAAATCAACGGTCAAGAAATAGCTCTTGCCTGTATCAAGGCTTTGTTCCTCACCGCTCCGAACCAGACCAAACAAGGCCCAGAGCATAATCATCGGCGCCCCCAGGGACAGGGTAAAATCAATCATACTGTGCATCCCCAACGCCATAGCGGCGGCAAAAGCCGTCCAGGTAAGGGCCTTCAGCTCAACTGAAGCGGCCCGCAGCAATAATTTGATACTGCTAATCAAAAGACCCAGCCATAATAAAACATAGAAAACCAACCCGGCCGGACCACCCTCCACCAATACCTGCAAAGGATGACTGTGCACTTCGGTGGTATGGTACAAGTAACTCTGATAAGTCCGATATATGGAGTTCCATCCCCCGCCCCCAACCCCCAGAGCAGGGTAATCCTTAACTACCTTAACGGCATCTTGGTAAAAATGAAAACGCTCAGTCACACTGCCATCAGTTAAATTAATAGCTTTGGCCCGGGCGGCAATTGTATCAGGCATAACTGCCGAACCTTTGACCGCCAGCAGCACTGCTATAGCAACAGCCACAACCGCGCCGGCCGCCAACAGGTATTTCTTTTTCGCCTGACCGCTTAAAAGGGCAAATTTTTCCAGACCAAATTTGATCCCGCAAGTCAATAGCAGGCCCAGCAACAACATGCCCCAATAAAACCCTTCGGATTTAACGCCAAAGGTCAGCACGCTCTTGGCCGTCAGTACAAAGGGAATCAGCACGGCCAGGGCGTTATAAAAGAATTTTTCTTTATCCACCCTGGGCAGCCCGATAAACAGAAGCAGCAAGGCTACCGGCGTAACCAGCATAGCCCCCCGCGAACCCGCCCCGAACGCGGTCAAAAACAAAACATAAGTACCACCGGCAACCAAAACCCGGGCCCACATATTATTAAGTGCGGCTGTCAGATACATCCCCAGGATGCCGGCCGCCACCAGATAAATGGCCACTGCATTATGATACTGAATAGTTGAATTAATCAGGCCCGAAACATACCCCCCGTTAAACCAGAAGGTGCCAAACGCCGTCCCAAGGCCGGCAATGGCCACCCCGACACCGGCGGCAAACAGCGCCACAACCACCTTTTGCATATCCGCCAGGGTTTTCGCCGTCTGGGCCACCAGCCAGAAAACCAGGAAGTAATTAAGCACCTTGAAAACTTCGCCCACCGCGTCCCGGGGCACCAACGCGCCAAAGCTGGACAAAATATAAGCAATAATCAACCCGACTCCGGCATAGTCCATAATATTCCTGGAAAACCGCACCCGCTCCGGCCGCAGGTAAAAATAGAGCCCGGCCACGACCGCCGTATACATATGGGCAACAACCAGTTCCTCATCAAAAAAGAGTCCCCGGAAAAAGGGCGACAAAAGCAGCAAAGGAAACAGCAGGCAGAAAATAATGTTCATGCCGCCGGGATTAGCGTAGGTTTTAGTATAGGTATTAGTGTAGGATTTAACTTTGGTCATGAATTATACCTCCTATGAAATCACCATTATCATATTCGACCCGGTTCTTCAAAATCCTGCCTTTCACCTGATTTTGCAGCAGACAATTTCATACTTATGTGCCTTTATTTAAAGGTAATGGTCTGCTTAAGCCCGTCCTCAAAGCTAATCTCCGGCAGCCAGCCCTTTATGCACAATGGCTGCTATCAAACACACTCCTGTCCGGTTAATTATACCTGCAAATGTACTCTTATCGTCTTTGTGCTATTGCCATTGTTCCGGGGAATAGCTCCACTTTGATTATATTACAATTATCAGGGTCCTGCCGCTTTCTCCCACCAACGATTACTGCGAAATTCAGTCTTAACGGCTCAACTCCTTATTGTCCAAAACACTTTAAAAAATCTATAGGCGTATAAACTGCGAAAAGCATTACTTTTTTCGCTCATTCCACATTTCCTCTCGGATTATTTCCAAGTCATGATGTAAATCAGCTTCCGTAATACCCTTTTCATCAGCTTCTTTGTTTACGCCCTCCTGAAGCCTGCACAGAGCAATTAAACTAGCTTTTGCAATTACTACCTTCCCATTTTCCTCAATAAAAGCAACTCGGTCACCTACGTTCAGATTTAACAAATTCCGGATAGATTTAGGAACCGTTACCTGCCCTTTTATGCTGATTTTTGAAACTTCCATATAAAACCGCCCCTACTTTCTTTACTTCCTTACCTTTATTGTAAATGTCACGGGGCGCTTCAAACGATTTAGACTTAGCGAAATCATTTATTTTTTTCTATGTTGTGAATAACTCACAGAAAAAAACACATTCAAAAGCTATCGCGGATTTGCTCAGATTCAATTCTACTTAATCCTAAAACTAAAGATTTTGCTACAACTTTCTTGACAAATACCGCAATAATAATGGAAATATGTAATGTCAGGGCTAAAGCTGCGCCCCATCTGTCATGTGCAATTTACAGTAATTGTGACTATTTTATAACCTGTGATAATAACAATGAAGCCTTACGCAGTTACGTTCGACTTCACAAAGCACACCCCGAAAAAGAATACTATGTTGTCCATACGTCCCGCCCTAAATTAAATCGATACCTGTAAACATCGGCTGCAGGAAGTCCTTGAGTTTCAATGTTTGCCCAACCAGGTCAAACAAGATAGCATAAAACAATTCTGCACCGACTTTAGTGCGAAAATGGCTAAGACTGCTGTGAACAGGCACTAGCAGTATAATATTTTTTAAAATATATTTTTACGGATGACATTACGTAATATATTTGGGAATGTAGATACTGTTGTAATGGGTTACAATCATTTTGAGCAAATGTATCAACGATTAATAGAACTTGAAGAACATGAAGAAGGTAGAATTCTCACTGAAAGAATTGAGCGTTTAGACAAGAATCCTTCATTAGGCATTCCCTGGAGATCTGTAAAGCGAACCGGTAAATAATGATGAGCCAGCAGCGTTTTGAAATCATAATGGACCCAGATGCTATGAAAGAATACAAAAAGATTGATAATTCAGTGGTTGAGATAGTGGATAAGGCACTAGAGGAACTTGAAATAAGAGCTGATGAAGTTGGGAAGAAATTAAGTAACTATAAAGGTACAAAGCTAGCTGGTTGCAAAGAGATTAAGTTAAGGGATGCCGGCGTTAGAATTGTTTTTAGGGTAATAGATGAAAAAGTTGATGTTCTGCGGATTGTCTATATATTAGCTGTTGAAAAAAGATCAAAGGATTTTGCTTTTAATAAAGCTCATAAAAAATATAAAATTTTAAAGGGTTTTTCTAAAAGTGAGATAAAAGAATATTGTAAAAAACAAATTAAGCCCTCCACCAAAGAGGGCTTTATATAATGCAATCACAGCTTCTCCCACCACTCCCGATGCGCCAAATACCAAGCGATGGTCTGCTTAATCCCCTCTTCAAAGCTAATCTCCGGCACCCAGCCCAGCTCCCGCTGAATCTTGGCCGAATCAATAGCATACCGCCGATCATGGCCCAGCCGGTCCTGCACATACTCGATCATGCTATCCGGCTGACCCAACCCCGCCAGCACCAACCGGGTTATCTCCATATTCGTCCGCTCATAATTGCCGCCAATATTGTACACCTCGCCCACCCGGCCCCGCTGCAATACCGCGTCAATAGCCGCACAATGGTCAGTCACATGCAGCCAATCCCGCACATTCAGCCCGTCGCCGTAGACCGGCACCTTCTGTCCATTCAGCAACCGCTTGATAAAAAAAGGGATCAGCTTCTCCGGAAACTGATACGGCCCATAATTGTTCGAGCACCGGGTAATCACCGCCGGCAGGCCGTAGGTCTCATGATACGCCCGCACCAACAAATCCGCCCCGGTCTTGCTGGCCGAATAAGGACTGTTCGGGGCAAGGGGGGTCTCCTCAGTGAAATAACCGGTGGGTCCCAGGGAGCCATAAACCTCATCGGTGGAAATCTGCAGGTACCGCTCCACCCCGTATTTCCGGGCCGCTTCGAGCAGCACCTGGGTGCCCATGACATTAGTCCGGATAAACACAGACGGGTCTTCAATGCTGCGGTCCACATGAGACTCGGCGGCAAAATTGACGATATAATCCACACCGGGGACTATTTCATTAACCACCTTGGCATCGGCAATATCACCTTTAATAAATCTGTAATTGGGCTTATCCGCCACCGCCTGCAGGTTCTCCGGATTCCCCGCATATGTGAGCAGGTCCAGGTTAACAATGCGCAGCTCAGGGTATTTTTCAAACATATAGTGGATAAAATTGGACCCGATAAAACCGGCCCCGCCGGTAACCAGAATCGTCTTAGCATTCATCCCGCTCATCCCCTACCCGTCCTTTCTGTCCCAATCATAGGGAATATCGTTCTCATGGGGATGCACCCGGAACTCATCCGGCTCCTTGTAATTATACGGTTCAGTGGGAAAATTAATCACCATCGCCTCTTCTTCACTGATACACTTAAACCCATGAAAAACAAAAGCCGGAATCTGCAACAAAATCGGATTATGGGTGCCCATAAAAAACTCATTCACCACACCCTTAGTCGGCGAATCCTCCCTACTGTCATACAGAACCACCTTCATCATGCCCTTGACCACCACAAAATTATCCACCTGCTTCTTATGGTAATGCCACCCCTTCACTACCCCAGGGTAAGCACAAGTAACATAAGCCTGGCCAAAATTTATAAAAAGGTCGTCATCACAACGCAGCATCTCCATCAGCCGGCCCCGCTCATCGGGGATGACCCGGAGGTTTTTGGTCTTAACACCGTCAATCAGTTTCACGACCCGATCACTCCTTCGTATACTTATTATACTTTTTATACTTATTATACTTATTATACTTATTCTCCTTTTTACTCCCTGGCCACATCCAGCAAGTACTTACCATACTGGTTATTACCCAAGCGATTGGCCAGTTCTATCAGTTTTTCCCTGGTGATAAATCCATTATGGTATGCAATCTCCTCAAGACAGGCAACCTTCATGCCCTGTCTTTTTTCCACTGTCTCAATGAACTGGGAGGCTTCCAGCAAAGAGGCGTGCGTCCCGGTGTCCAACCAGGCAAAGCCCCGCCCAAGCAATTGCACTCTCAATGCACCCCGGTTCAAATACTCCCTGTTGAGGTCGGTAATCTCCAGCTCCCCTCTTGGGGAAGGCTTTAAGTTTTTCGCTATCCCAACCACGTCATGGTCATAAAAATAAAGTCCAGTGACAGCAAAATTCGACTTAGGCTCCTTAGGCTTCTCCTCAATGGATAACACCCTGCCACTATCATCAAACTCCACCACGCCAAACCGCTCTGGGTCCTTTACCTGATAAGCAAAAACCGTGGCCCCTGCTTCTTTTTGAACGGCCTCCTGCAGCATCCCGGAAAACCCATGACCAAAGAAAATGTTATCCCCCAGCACCATCGCCACCCGGTCACTACCAATAAATTCTTCCCCAATAATAAAGGCCTGGGCTAACCCCCCCGGATTAGGCTGAACCGCATAACTTAATCGGATCCCCCAATCCTCACCGGTACCCAAAAGCTGCTCATACCTGGGCGTATCCTCCGGCGTAGAGATAATCAAAATATCCCGAATCCCCGCCAGCATCAACACCGACAAAGGATAATAGACCATCGGCTTATCATACACCGGCAGCAACTGCTTGGAAATACATTTGGTCAACGGGTACAGCCTGGTTCCGCTGCCCCCGGCAAGAACTATGCCTTTCACATTAAACCCCTCCACTCCCGAATCTATAAATTATCTACTCCTGTATTTTCTGCAAATATTCCTGTAATGCCTCTTTATAATGCCGCAAAGGCACAAAGCCCTGCCGCAGCCACGCCCCATTATCCAGCACCGAATTCGCCGGCCGCGGCGCAGGCCGCCCTAGCTCCTCAGTTTTAATAGGCTTAACCGTCACCCCGCCAATCCCCGCCTGCCGGAAAATCTCCCGCGCAAGCTCAAACCACGAGCAAGTCCCGCTATTGGTAACATGATAAGTTCCATAAGCCGGCCCCACCGTCCTATGCCGCTCAACAAGCTCCCTAATCGCCGCCGCCAAATCCCCCGTATAAGTAGGCGAGCCCATCTGATCATCTACCACACCCAGCTCGTCCCGCTCCCTCCCCAACCTAAGCATAGTGCTCACAAAATTCTTCCCATGCTCGCCGAAAAGCCAGGAAGTCCGCACAATATAATGCTTAGGACACAACTCCCGCACAAACTGCTCCCCCTGCCACTTGGACTTGCCATATACGCTATGTGGATTAGGCCTGTCCAACTCTTTGTATGGCACAGAAGAAGTTCCATCGAAGACATAATCAGTGCTAATATGCACAAGAGGGATGTCCAGCTCACTACAAACAACAGCCAAATTCCGGGCGCCCTGAGCATTGACAGCAAAAGCTTGTTCTACATTGGTTTCACAACCGTCTACGTCTGTATATGCAGCAGCGTTTATAATGAGAGCGGGCCTACAAGAAAATACCGCAGCTTTAACTGCGGCTAAGTCGGCGATGTCCAAAGCCGGCAGGTCAAAACCTATAAGATTATGCTGTGGTGATAAGACGGTAGTCAGGGCATGGCCTTGCATGCCTTTTGAACCGACCAGCAATATTTTCATTTACGTTCCCCACCCAGCCTTTTTCATGAGATCATTTTTTAACAATTCCTAAGTCGCTCAACGATTTTTTTGACTTCTTGAACTTTATCTTTGGCACAAACCAGCGTTGCCGTTTCAGTCTCTACAATAATTAAATCTTTTACGCCAATTGCCGCAACAAGCTTATCCTTTGTATAAATAATCGCATCTGAAACATCTAACAATTCTGATGGACCCATCACAATATTTCCGTTAACGTCCTTGGTCTGGGTTGTTTCCAGTGCCCTCCACGAGCCAAGATCATCCCAGCCATAATCACCTTGAATAACTAAAAATGATGGTAGCTTTTCCATCAAACCATAATCTATAGATATTTTAGGCAAGCGGCAATATACATCGGCTAATTCGTCTGCTTTCAAAGATTGTTCTAATTCTAAATACCCCAAATATAGTTGAGGGGAGTAGGCCTCCAGCTTCTCAAGCAAGGTTTGAATCTCAAATATAAACATGCCGCTGTTCCAAAGAAATTTACCACTCTCCAAATATCCTTTGGCGGTCTCAAAATCGGGCTTTTCAACAAATCTTACGCCTTGATAAAGGTCCAAATCCAATTCCGGTCCAAAAGCAATATAACCATAGCCGGTCTCCGGCCGGTCAGGCTTAATCCCAAAAGTGATAATCTCCCGCTGAGCCTTTGCAGAGTCAAAAGCACGCATCAAGCTATCCCGAAACTTATCCGTATCACCGATAAAATGGTCCGCCGGCAAAACCGCAACTGCTTCGTCAATCCCATGTTTTTGCTTAATGTAAGCTACGCTAAACATCAGGCAAGGAGCAGTATTTCTGCCTTCAGGCTCCGCCAAAATATTCTCTTCAGGCAAACACGCCAAAATATCCCTGGCCAAACTCAACTGAGATTCTGTTGTAATAACAAAAACTCTATCAAAACCCACCAAATCCTTCACCCGATAAACAGTCTCCAAAATCATCGGCATATTCCCCGTAAGCGGCAAATACTGCTTCGGATAAGCAGGAGTACTAGCAGGCCAAAACCTCTCCCCCACCCCACCGGCCATAATCAATACACTTGGCATTTATCAAGTCCTCCATAGATTATAATAAAAAGTTATCTTCTTTCTTTTGCCGCCGCAATTTCTTTAAGAAACACCGGAGCTTTACAATAAAAGCCAATAATCATATCAATTATGAATTCAATTTCCTGACTTTTTATATTGTAATACAATGGCAATCTTAGAAGCCTCTCGCTCTCTTTGGTTGTACAGATATCTTTGCCACAAAATATACCAAACTTTTTTCCTGCTTCAGAGCTATGTAACGGAACATAATGAAAAACGCTCATAATATCTTTTTCCTTCAAAAAATTTATCAATAAACTCCGTTCTTCCAAATTCTTTACTTTTATATAAAACATATGTCCATTATGTTCGACTTCATTAGGAACGAAAGGTAATTCTATAAAACCCTTCTCGGCTAATGGCTTTAGACTGTGATAATATAAGTTCCAACTTTTTAATCGGTTTTTGTTAATATCTTCTGCCATTTCAAGTTGGGCATATAAAAATGCAGCATTCAATTCACTAGGAAGATAAGAGGATCCAATATCTACCCAGGTGTATTTGTCAACTTGTCCCCTAAAAAAACTCGAACGGTTGGTGCCTTTCTCCCTAATAATCTCTGCCCTTTCAATATAGGCTTCATTATTTATAAGTAGCGCTCCACCCTCACCACAATTGTAATTTTTAGTTTCATGGAAACTGTAACATCCTAAGTGACCAATAGTACCTAAAGCTTTACCTTTGTATGTGCTCATTACACCCTGAGCAGCATCTTCAATGACAAGTAGGTTATATTTATTTGCAATTTCCATAATTGTGTCCATTTCACATGCAACACCAGCATAATGCACTACAACAATAGCTCTTGTTTTATCAGTTATAGCTGCCTCTATTAGTTTTTCATCAATGTTCATGGTATCAGGCCTAATATCTACAAAAACTATTTTTGCCCCTCTTAAAACAAAAGCATTTGCAGTCGAAATAAATGTATATGACGGTATAATAACTTCATCATCTTCATTTATTCCTGCCAAAATGGCTGACATTTCAAGGGCATGGGTACAAGACTTAGTGAGTAAGACCTTTTTACAGCTAACTTTTTCTTCAAACCACACATTACATCTTTTCGTAAATTCGCCATCACCTGATAATTTCTGGTTTCTCAACACTTCTTCAATATATTTCATTTCATTCCCTATTACTACCGGAATATTAAAAAGTATCATTTTTCATCCTCGCAATCTGTTACGCTGATCTACTTGTTACAATGATGCCTAAAACAATTAAGCTAAGCCCTGCAATTTTATGGATAGTTATTGGTTCACTAAACAAAAAAACTGACACAATAAAAACTAAAACAAAAGAAAAACTCATAAAAGGATAAGCAAAACTTAAATTAAACTTTGTTAGTGAAGCCATCCAAAAAAGCGATGCTATAAAAGCTGATACAAAACCAGAAAAAATATATGGATCAAATAGAAGATTACCTAAAAACATAACTTTATTATAAACTCCTACAGGCAAAACCGCATATTTAGCAATTCGCCACTTTAGAATTATTTGGCCATAAACTGTAAAGAATATTGTCCCGGCTATGTAAAAATATCCCATTAAACTACCTTCCTTCGTACAACTTATAGTACCAGCTTTCTATCTCCTTTATTTTAAATCCATGTTTTATATAAAAATTTTGTGCTACAACATTTTTGCCTTGGGTAATAACTTCTAAAGAATTGACCTCCTTATTAACTAAAAAATTATAAACTGCCATTAATAGTCTATAACCAAAACTTTTTCCTTGAAAAAGTGGATTAATTCCGATTAAACCTATTCTTGCTTTCTTATCAAATAATTTTAAAGTTGCAAAACCAATCGGATCCATATTATTACATACCTTTAAGCAATAATCATCAAATTTTCCATTAACGGATTTTTCTAACCAAACTTCATAAAGATTATCAATCTTTTTTTTATTAAGGTTTAATATACTATAATACCTACTGTCAGTGAAAGCGACTTTAGCAATTTGTTTTAAAATTTTAACATCATTCTCACTAGCTAGTGAATAATCACATAGTAAAAAATTTGTTTTTTTAATATCCAATGTATATGTAACTTTTAGATCAATAAAGTGAAATCCATGTCCCTCAAATAAATGAATTTTATTAATATCATTAATATTACAACAAGTTTGAACTAAATTTATATTGTTTTTAGCTATAAAATCGTCAATGTCTATAGTATCACTAACGACTTTAGCTGGGTCGATTTCTGCAATATTAAGCCCAAAAAAATTTGAATCCCACTCAAGTTTTCTAATCATTTATTTTCTCCTGAACTACATAAATTGGTCTTTTTTTAACTTCATCAAAAATCTTACCTATATATGTTCCAATAATCCCCAATATGAATATTGTAAGTCCTGATAGAAACCATATTGATACTATGAGACTAGACCAACCCTCAATAGCTCTAATACCAAATAAAGCACGTATAACAATATAAGTTGCATATGAAAATGAAGTTAACGACATAATAAGCCCTGTTTTAACAGTAAGTCTCAAAGGTTTGTCCGAAAATGCAATCATAACGTCGAACGCCAGATTTAACATCTTCTTAAATGTATAACTGGATTTACCAGTCTCTCTTGCAGCGTGCTCTATATCCATTGAAATTATATTGAAACCTGTCCACTTGACCATTACAGGGAAAAACCTTAGATTTTCCCTCATACTTTTAACAATATCAATTACTTTGCTATTATAAATTCCAAAATTTGCAATAGTTCCATCCTGTTCTGTATCTGTCAAATAACTAAAAATTAAATAAAATATTTTTGACCCCAACTTCTTAAAAAAGCCGTCTTGTCTGTAATGCCTTTTCCCTAATACAACATCATACCCCTCCTGAGCTTTAATATATAATTTTTCTATTTCCTCAGGCTGGTCTTGCAAGTCACAATCCATTACTACAACCCACTCGCCTTTGGCAAAATCAAGTCCAGCTGTAATTGCATAATGCTGACCGAAATTTCTCGATAAGTTTATTCCTTTTACTCTGTTATCTTGGTTAGCAATATCCCTAATTACTTCCCAGGCGTTATCAGGACTTGCGTCATTTACCATAATGATTTCAAAATCGCTAGTTATTTGCTCTAGAGTTTTTTTCAATCTTTGATATAACTCTAGAAGACATTCTTTACAATTGTAAACCGGCGTAACAACTGAAATATGAGGATTAAACATGTTCAACTCCTTACAAATAAACGTTTATTTTTTTTCAGTTTTAATGATATTAGGATACAAAAAAACTAATTCTCTGGTATCTTTATTAATCCCCAATTTGGAGGGATTAAAAGATTCACTTGCTCTTATTTTAACATACACAATTTCATTTGAAGGAAAATCTATATTTATTATATATTTTCCGTTCTGATACTGAGGAAATATCTTGCTTTGTTGTATAAACTTTTCACTATCTGTTCCAAAAAAATAAATATCAAAAAAAATGTTTTTCTTGTTGGAATATGTTTGATCAGAACCTTCGATTGATACTTTTTTTATCTTACCTAAAAATATATCTGGTACCCTTATGTAGAACTCTTGCCCAAGCCAATCATCATAATTGTTATCCAGTATAACTCGCGGTTTAAAATAGATATGATATGTCCCCCAATCAGTATTATATTCACTTCCTAATCGTATAAAGTCTTTGCGAATTATTGGTAAAGCTATTTGACGATAATGTTCTATATTTTTATTGAAAGAGACAGGCAAAAACTTTTTTCCACCCGGCTTAAAATTATCAATTACAATATCACTATTTGAAACACTTTCAATAATTTTTTCACTTGTTGGTAGCTCGTATCCATGAGGTAGCAATTTTTCGTATTTTATTAATCTATTATATTGTAGAAATCCATGATACTCTAATAATGATCCGTTCAACTCGTTAAAATCCAATAAAGATAATTTAATATCATTGAAATTTAACTCAAATACACTTTTGTTAATTTCTCTGGCTACCATTTCAGGGCCTTTGATATTAATAAAAAATTCTCTAGTAGATGAAGTAAACATAAAGTAATTAATAAATCCAACTATTAAACAAACTACCCCAATTTTTGAAATAACCATTTTGAAATTTTGGTTTAAATAATTGATTATTAATGATAGTACTCCCCCAATTAATATCAAAAAAGGAATTACCAAGGTAGTAGCCACAACAGGATTTTTTGAGTCATTTGCTGTATAAAGAATAAAAGGAATTATTAAATAAATAATAGTAACTATAAAAAGATTCTTAAAATCACAAGTAGATTCAATCTCACTATGGTTTTTTTTATTTTTTATAAAAATATATATTCCGTAAAATCCGATTATTAACAGTATAGTTATTAATAGAATGATAAATATTGCTCCTAGATGTGCTTTTGTAAAATTTGTTAAATAATAGGAATAAAATTTCCACCATTCATTGGGGTTAACCCTCATTGCTTCATGCATAGTTTTTACTAAATTGTTATTCTCCTGATTAAATATTGGACCTATATAATACATATAAAATTTATCTTTAATCGCAAATATAAATAATATAACTGCTACTATATATCCCTTAACAAATTTATTAATGTAACTGACCCATAATAAAGGCTTGAATTGTTTCTTCATTAATAAAAATAATGAATAAAAAAACATTACTGGTATGTAAACAACTAACAAGTTAGTCCTAACCAAAATACCTGTTAAAGCAGATATTAAGAAATAATTAAAATTCTTTTTATTGGTTAATCTCTGAGATTCAATAAGGTACATTAAAGATATTCCATAAAGAATACCACCTGCTACATCCAGTCTAAAATCAACCAATCCGCCCACAATATGATGGTAAGAATACGTAGATAAAAACAATCCTAACATCATTAGCGCAAACATACGGCCCATCTGTCCGGAAAAAAAATCTATTAATTTATATTGACAAAATAACCAAATAAAAAAAATAATAATTGGTCCATTGAATTTTGATATGCCAAAAAACAGATATGAAAACGCAACTGTTAACTGAAGTAGAATCCCTTGAGGCAAAAAGTTATCATAAAATCCATGCCAGTTCCTTTGTAGAAAATAATAAAAATACCTAAACGAATTATTATAGTATCCTACTTGATCCCATCCTTCGGGATGGTAGGGATATATTTCTCTGCGATAGTATTCGTAGAATAGTAATAATTCAATGAAAAATAAACAAAATATGGCTAACTTGGTTTTATCTGCATTTTTGAATGTAATCACTTATTGCCCCCCCAACTTGTGTCAATTTAGGGCCGGTTAACAGCCGCTATCTAAAATTATATTGCCATTTAATGCGACCATATCTATATGTCTTCACTGGTCTTACACCTTACTAAAGTCTCACAAATAGCACATGCATGCCTAGAATTCGGTCATCAATACCATGGTTACATTTCTTATTCATCGTCAACTGCTGACAGTATACTTCATGACTGACAAGTAAATTACAGTATTGCCTTTTGTTAAGTGGACTTTTTTTGATTCCACTATTTTTCTGTTAAAGTTATGGAATTAACCATGATCCCAAGATTACGCGTATCAGCACTAACCCCAAGCTTAGCCGGCGATATGGCATCCGGGAGTTTAAAGTTTAATTCGGCAACAGATCCATTAAAGTATTTTTTAGGGACAGTAATTGTATAATCGCCCCCCGCAGTGACCTTCCATTGGCCAATTGGGTTATTATTTATATAAACCTCCACCTTTTGAATAGCGTGACGCTCGGTTACAAAAGGCAATAAATTTACCTTCAATACAATATCAGAGTTCAACTGTTTAAAAGGAATCAGTAACGAAGCACTACCGCCATTAGTCCAGGTAGCCTTGTTTTCTGGGTTACTCCATCCCTTTGTCGGATATTGCAGATAATTACCTTTCATGCCAAATATTATTGGTGAACCATACTGATATTCCGGCATCTCTGATATTGTTATAGAATTTACAGCTATACCCAGCTTGCGCGGTTCATCACTAATTCTTAACTCCGCCGGCGAAATTGCATCAGGCAATTCAAAGTATAGCTCCAACCACCCGTTTTTTATAAAGTTCTCTGAAATAAGTAGATTGTATTCGCCTCCTGACACGACGTCCCATTCGCCCAGAACTTTACCCCCAACATAAATTCGCACTTTTTGTTTTTGCACAGCACCAGCAATATATGGACTAATTTTAGCCTTTAGCATAAGATTTGAAACCGGCTTTTTTATCGGTATTATCAAGGACACATTTTTCCCATCTGTCCAAGTAAAGCCGTTGTCCGGCCCACTCCAACCCATCCCCTGATATTGTTCAGCGTTACCTGCCTTGCCAAACGTAATTCGGGAATCAAGCTTGTAAGGATGCGGGCTGGTATCCACAACACCTTTCGATGTATATTTCTTATAAGTGGGCCGCCACGACTGCTTAAGCCAGCTAAAACCGCTGACAACATATTCATCCATGTCCGACATATACTGGTCGTTCACATATTCGTTCTTCCAGATGTACTCTAAAAATCTACGCTCCCGAAACTCGGATTGTTTCACTTTAAACATATTTTCCCCTGGCAAATTAGCGGTCAATCCTAGTTCAGAAATTGCGGTTTTGGGGATATCAGACAATGAAACCGGTGCATCGGAAATCTCCATATTCCTGTTAGAACCAAAAGGCTTAATCAGGATAAGCGGAAGCCCTGAAGCTACCGTTCGTTTTGTTTTAACTCTATTCACACTTTTACTATATTCGCTGTGCTCACTCGCCTTAACATTGAGTCCAAAAAAACCAGATGCACTTGCGCCGTGATCACCCACAATAAATATCAGTGAGTTGTCGTATGCCCCAATTTTTTTTAACCCAGTCAAAAATCTATCGGTAATCTCAAGTGTAGCTTTTGCTTGCTCTTTATACCCTTCACGACTGAATTCCTGTTCTTCAAGTTCTAATTGTTCATTAAGATGAAATGGAGGGTGAATCGCCCAAAGATGAAAAAATTTGAAAACATATTTATCACTGTCGGCATTAATTTCACTAACAACTTTATCTGCAAATCTCAAATCCCCATTACTTGCTTCAGTAAATACATCATTAAAATACTTCTTCAAATAATGAGGCATATACCTAAATAATGTAACCCTATAAGTATACATCAAATCATTTCCAACTTCATTTAGATCCTTTGATTTCTTTATATTCGATGCTACATATTGATCACAATAAAATAATCTTCTATCAACATATAATTCTGTTTGATATCCATTCTTTTTTAATATGTAGGGAATTGACGATGATAGAAAAGCTTCTTTTTGATATTGGCTAATAGGAACTGAATTGTCATAATAGCGGCCAGTCAAAATTAATGGAATTGAGAGAAAAGTCGAAGGAAATCCGCCCAAAGAATTCCTGAAATATGTAAAATCCTTGAATTGGTCGGAATATTTTTTGTTATCATTGATTAATTCTTGAAAAATGTCTGTTTGGAATGTGTCCAACACTAATATAATTACATTTTTTTTCTTGGAAAAAGTATATTTGTCCTCCTCCTCAACAGTATATCGTTTCCATTCCGGCTGTTCAGGAGCCTGATAACCAGTGATAAGAATTGAAATGGTTTGTACAATAATTAATGCAACGCTTCCTTTACTAATCAGTTTATATATCATTTCACTTTTTATATATCCTATTACCAATAACGAGAGCCAAATCAGCGTGTTTAAGATACCGTAGAGTTTATAGTCGCCCCAGTTGATTTCTTTACCATCTAATAAGCCATAGTTAACCAATATAACATTACCTTGTAACCAAAACAAAAAGGCAAGAACAAAAATTAAGGAAATAACTTTTTTATGCACAGCTTCTTTTAATAATAAGGCACCGCTTGATAAAACTAAAATACAAATTGACGTTAATATTACAAAGAAATACCATGTATCCGCGAAAAAATATGGAAAATTTAAAACATTGGTGTAGTATAGCTGCAATGGACCAAATAACAATAATGTCAGTGCCAATAAGGCTGTTGCAGATACAGTTTTTATTGCTCTTTGCCTGAAGTCAGCATTCATGATGTCTACCTCTCTACGTCATTCCTAACGCTACATTGTCTGCATTAGGTATAGTATTCTTTCTGAATCTTTGATTTTGAAATGTCGTATTATTGCAAAATATTTATTGAACTCTTTTTCGAAATCTTGTTGATTATATTCATTAAAAATATCTTTTCTGGTGGCTAAAAGAACTTGCACTTGGGAGTCTGCTTTGGGAACAAATTCAATTATCAAAAGCTTACATAAACCGCTTAAAAAATGTGCAATTTTTTGTAGTGGGACATTGTTAGAAATAGCCAAGTGATGAACCAGTGCCAGAGCTAGAGCCATGTCCGCCGGTCCACGTTGGGCAAAAGATGTCCTTTCGGTATTCCCCCACCCTATAGCAGGGCTTGGGTTTACCAGATCTAATACAAGCGGAAGGATATTCTTTTCTTTTTTTTGAGAACATCTAAGAAAATTTTTTTCCACAGCCGCCGGGTCAATGTCAAAAGCTACCGTATTAGCACCTTTGCCTGCCGCTAGTTCGCTGAACACACCCATATTAGCTCCTAAATCCCATACAGATTTAGGTTTTATCTCATCAAGACATTCATTGATAAACCCTTTTTTATCATTAAAGGCATGATCGGAGTAATTGTTGTTGTCGTAGTAATCACTCCATTCAGTACCCGTTGGTAACCATTTAAGTTTTTTTACTGCCGTTTCCAAACTGTCAACTATTGCCAGTAAACCGGTTTTACTCAATCTTTTATTCCCGGAATTCAAAGGTTTATCCTGATATTTTTTTTGCGATGCGGCGTGAAAATAGATATGGGACAGCAGTGAGAATTTAAACCTTGTCTTAATGGGCAATAATTTAGTTGTTAAGTCTAAGGGAATTCCGTCAAGATAGACTTTTAACAGTTGGCTCAATCTGATATCGGTAAAACTCATTAAGGCCAACGGAGCTAAAAAGTGTTGACAAAACTGTCGGTAAGCTATCCATGGGTCTCCCTCAAAATATTTTTCAAAAGAAAGTGTGTCGATAAAAACAGGCTTCCCGTTTAAGAATTGGATATTATAGGCACTACTATCTTTTAAAACCATACCAAAATCTATCGCCGTCTTTTGGATGCGCAATGTTGTCAAAGCTGCTTGTTTCAGTTGGCTAAAAGACCATTCATAAGGATACGAAATAAATGGTATCTTTTCAGGTCTGATAATTTTATATGTATTCTCATCAGCAATTGCATCAATAAATGTCTCATTATGTGGAATCAACAATTCCTCAGCTATCAATTTATCGTATAGACCAGATTCCATAAGCCAGTCATAATGCTCTTTATAACTCATATTTACTTGCCTAAATATTACACCCTCATGAGTAAACACAAATCCACTGGGGTCACGAAAAGAAGATTCTATCCGGGATTTATAATGTACCATTATCTTTATTTCCCCTTATTACGAACAAAATATAGTTTTATTCGCTTCCAATATGTTTTTAAAACAAATGGGATAGCTATAATAAAAGCCAATAATACTTGGAGAATATTACTTCCAGTGCCTGGGTCGATATAAGCATAAGCTGGTTGTGGAATTAATACTAATGATAATGCACACAAAAGAATCCCTTTAAAAATACGAGTCATTTTGCATTCCCTCCGTGTTATGTTAATGAAAAGCAGACCGTTATTTGATCCAAACAAATTTAATAAGTTTTCTCTATACTCCTTTCTAATCGTATTTGTTTTCAGAAATGAATTTCAAATTACTCCACATTTCCTTTAGCGGAATTATCTTGAATCCAATAATAAAGTGCTTTTATTCTAAGAACGAACTTATTCCTCATCGAAATCATTCCGTGTTGGGTTATTATTGAACTCGCTTCCCTGCTCAAATACCAACGATAAGGGACAAATCCATAGTATGTTTTAACTATATGTATTGCTTCTGTATAATGCTGTTGCATCTTCGTTCTAGTTTTTGTTTGATCGTGATCTCTGGAACAAGCCACAAATTGCTGTAAATATCCCAACTGTCCAATATCTGATAACTTCCACCAAAGGTCATAATCCATACACATTTGTAGTTTAGCATCAACACCCCCAACAGTTTCCCAAGCACTTTTTCGTATTAAGCTTGCAGGTTGGCAAATGGTGCAAACGCGAGCAAACTGTTCGCAATCAAATTTTTCTGTTGGATATTCGCCAATTTTTTCACCAAATGCATCTGTAAAGTATCCCATTCCAAATACTGCAACACATTCTGGATGTTGCTCAAGATAATCAACCATTTTACTAAGTCCATTCGGAAGGAATGTATCATCTGCATTAAGCCAGCAAACATAATCAGCATCCCCCAAGGAATGAATGCCCTCATTTATTGCTGCAGCTTGTCCATCGTCAGGATGAGAACGCCAATATTTAATTTGAGATTGGTATTCAGATATCACCTCTAAAGATTCATCTGTAGAACCTGCATCCATTACGGCCACTTTTAAATTTATGCCCTCTTGGTAAAATATGCTGTCCAATGCTAAGCTTAAAAATCTCCCCTGTTGATAATTGGGAACCGCAATGGAAACTGTAGGCTGTTTTTGTTTTAATTCATCCGAAACCATGTTTCGCACTCCAAAACTTTATTATAAATTTGCAGCATTTCTTTGGCGGCTTTTTTCCATGAAAACTTTGCAGACTGTTGAAAACTTTTTTGTTTCATTTCATCACGCAAGCCAGCATTATTTAATGTTTTCATTGCTATAAACAGACTATCACTTGAAGCTGGATCTATATATAATGCGGCATCTCCGGCCACTTCAGGCAGACTTGTCACATTGCTGGTTATTACAGGCGCACCGCAACTCATTGCTTCTAATACCGGCAAGCCAAAACCCTCATAACACGATGGATACACAAAGCCAAAACAGCTACTGTAAAGCGGAGCGAGGTCTTCGTCAGAAACATAGCCTAAAAAAAATGTTTGATGACTAATACCAAGCCTTTTTACCTCTTCCTGAATATCATCTTCTAGCCATCCGCCCCCGCCTGCAATAACTAAGTGGCGTTTTTCATTTTCTTCATGAACCATTTTGGCATAAGCCTTTAACAAAAGTCTGTAATTTTTCCTGGGTTCAATAGTTCCAACACCAAGCCAAAATTCCCCATTAATCCTGTATTTATTCAATACTTCTTGACGATTTTTAATATTTGCTTGTATCTGCAAACTTGGTCTACTACCTAAATATACAACCGAAACACGGTCTTCTGGATAATGGGGAAAATATTTTAGAAATGCTCTTTTTGAAAAATCGGAAATCGTAACAATGTGGTCTGCATAGATACTAGCTTCAAATGTACCATTAAAACATACTAATCTATTTTCTTCTGTTGTAAATTCTGGAAAATCAAGGAACCCAACATCATATATGGTTACTACTTTTTTGGCTTTAACATCTTTGGGACAGGTGAAATTATTTGCGTGTATTATTTCGGGAGATCCTAATATTGAATTCTCTATAGGTTCAGTGTTGTTCCATATATTGTTAACTTCTCTCCAAGAATGGTTTTGAAATATATTATCTGCATTAGGTGCTTTACTTCGGTATGCGTTCTTAAAATTAGGATGACGATAATTATAAAACACCGAATATAGTAGATACTTATTGGATTGGTCAATCTCTAATAAATGATCAATTATTTGTTCTGCAAAAAAACCACATCCGGCCTTATTTTCAGCAGTTTGGCTGATATCAAAACCTATTTTCACTTTATCACCCCCGCGGACTGCTTTTTGCGTCAGATAGCCACCCATACATATTCCTTAATTCTGACAATGGGATATAATTATAATGCTTTATAAACAGCCAACAACATGTTTTAATAAGTTTTTTTACAAATTCTCGATTATTCTGGGCCGTATCCCGATTATAGCCCGACTCTTCGACAAGAACATGCGCAAGATTGTATAACCACTTAGCAGGTACATGCTCCATTCGTTCTTTCATCATAGAAACAATTTCTTCATGTACGGCTCTCCGATTGCCTAGGGTTTTATTATCCAGATACAACCGAGAGCCAGCTAGTTTCCTTTTTAAAAAATAACAAGATTTGTCTTTGCCAATCCTCAGCCAATATTCATAATCCATGCAGTAACGTAATTTAGGATCCAACATGCCATATTTATCAACTGCTGATTTTCTAAAAAAAACTGCTGGTTGACATATAAAACAAATCTCTTTCAGTCTCTCATAATTCCATTCTTCCGTATAATAAGGTTCCATAACACGGTCATGTTCATCTATGTGATCAGCTTCGCCGTAAATTACATCAATCTGAAGATTGGTTTGAAAAACATCCAAAACATTTCTAATAGCTTCCGGATAATATATATCATCCGAATTTAGCCAACCAATAATATCTCCGGTTGATTGCAAAAGTCCTTTGTTAACCGCATCAGCTTGTCCGTTATCTTTTGCTGAAGTCCAGATTATCCTATCGCCGTAGGACTTTAATATTTCAACAGTTTCATCTGTACTTCCGCCATCAAAAATCAGATACTCAAGATTGGGAATTTCCTGACTCAAAACGCTGTCAATAGTTCTCTTAATGAACTTCCCTTGATTAAAAGAAGGCGTTATAATTGTTGTTTTAACACCTGAAGTCATGGTATCCCCCTTAAAACATGTATTAATATATGCAGTCTACTAATGCACCTGTCTTTGCATTACGAATTTCAGCTTTTTTCACGTGCAAACCAAGAACGCGATTATCTTCACTTCCGGCATCAGAAGGATTAAACGTAGGGCTTATATGTAACTCTATTTCAGAAGGCTCCGCAGGAAAAGCCTGCGATATCAGGCAAGTTTGACCAGATTTAATTATATATTTTGCCGTTTGTACATCGTTTAACTTAGTTATAATTTTAACATTTGATACTGGACCGATACACGAAATTTCTATCTCTAAAAAACAATCCGCGGTAGATTTTCCTGAAATAACTGTAACAGCCGGACCGGTCCATCCGTCTTCATATATTCCCTGAACTTTATAACCGTTACCCCCACCTTTAATGGCAAACTCATGTAAAACTTTCCTGTATGCATGTATCATATCGTTAATATTAAACTTTTCAATCTGTTTATAGCCCTTAGCCACCACCTCTTCCCTAATTGAAGCTTCCGCATAGATTTTTTCCATAGCACTAACAATCTGCTCAGGCCGACGCGGGTCAAAATATAACGCTGCCTCTCCTCCAACTTCCGGCAAGCTGGTCACGTTACTACATAAAACCGGCTTTCCAAAAGACATTGCCTCAGCTACCGGAATACCAAAGCCTTCAAATAAGCTTGGAAATATAACAAATTGACATCCTGCAAGTATAGCAGCTAATTCATCTTCAGATAAATATCCTAAAAAATGTACATTTTCTGATAATCCCATTTGTTGAACTGCATCTTTTATCGTTTTATTAGTTTCTAATAGGGCCCCCGTAAAAACTAAGTGTAAATTATATTGCGGATTTTTTCTAATAAACACCGAGTATGCGGTTAATAACATGTGGTGGTTTTTGTGAGGCCAGAAATTTGCAGGAAAGTAACCATATTCTTTTTGTTCAAGATTATATTTCTTTAATACCAACTGCATTTCATCACTATTTGGAACTGAAATTCTGTCTTGAATTCCAATGTATATGACATGTGCCTTTTCAGGCAAAAAATTGTATTTATTAACAAATGTGTCCCTTGAAAATTGTGAAATACATATGACGGCGTCTGCAGTTTTACATATCCCCTGGTAAAATTTCTTGCGATGCATAAGTTCCTGCTGACTAAAAAACTGCGGATAATACTCATGCTGTATATCATAAATCAGGCTTATTGTAGGAATCCCCGGTTCTGCATATGTAGTAGCACTCATTGCACAAAAAAGCACATCAATATTAAGTTCCTTTAATATTCGGGCTGGTTTTATTATATTAAACAATCTCTTAAAACACTCAATAAAATAGTTCAATAAACCAGTTTTGCTTGCCAAACCGGAATTAGCAATGCAAACTCGTTCAATTCCGTATTTCTCTAGACCTTGAAAATATTCATGATTCCATTCTGCAGTTAATATGATATATTTGTCGCTCTTATATTGGGTCGCTAAACCCTTGATTATTTCAAAAACCAAATGATTAGCACCACCCACCTGACCGCCAGGCCTTATAGGCACTACATCTATAGCAACCCTCATAGAGGTCCTCCCAACATGATTATAATTTGTTTATGAGCTTTATAAGCTTCCCTTTCAAGGTTGATACACCATCAACCTCGTATATCATCAATTTTGTTTCTAAATCTTCCAACTGCTTACTAAGCCGGTTTATTGCTTCCAGCCTTGATGCCCTGTCTGCCT
>CAZWUW010000001.1:40801-65488 GCA_964636895.1 uncultured Eubacteriales bacterium | reverse complement strand
ATGCCCTGTCTGCCTCCGACTCCTCCAACTGCTTACTAAGCCGGTTTATTGCTTCCAGCCTTGATGCCCTGTCTGCCTCCGACTCCTCCAACTGCTTACTAAGCCGGTTTATTGCTTCTAATCGTGCAGCACAGTCAATATCACTCTTGATCAGCCTACTTTTATCTTCGCTTGCATGAAAATATATATCCATTAATGCAAGCATGAATCTTCTGGCAGGAGTTTTTTGTAGATAACATTCCACATCCTTTTGGGAATGGAGCTCAATTGGTTTTTTTGCTACCACTAAAAACATATCGTAGGAAAACAACGCCCGTTCCCAATAGAAGTGATTAAATCCAGAATTTGATAGAAGCTTGCGTAGGCCGCTATTAGTAAACAAGTATAAATGTTCCTGAGCTTTCATCTGTTCAAGAAAAATATGTTTTCCTTCTAACATCTGTTCATAAGTCAGAGAAACATCTTCATAACAGGGTGTCTGAATTACAACGATACCGTCCTGATTAAGTGCTTTACTAATATATTCCATGGTTCTTGCCGGATCAGTGAAATGTTCCAATACATCCATTAAAATGACACAATCCAGACTGCCTGTATTAATATCTAGCTCCTCAATTTTTCCCTTAAATACCTCAATGTCAAAGGCCTTTCTTGCATAATCTACCACCCAATCACTTAGTTCGGCTCCAGCAGCGTCGTAGCCAATATTTTTCATCATGGCTACAAGCCCACCATGACCGCAACCTAGCTCCAGCGTTTTGGCGGGTGGCATCTTATACTTTAGTATAGTTGAAAGCCAATATATACAGCGTTCAGATAAGTCTAATCTAATTCTGTCAACTATATCAGAATATCCATACCGCTCAGATTGATATCCTAACCAATAATTTTTTCCATATATGTCTTTTTCATCGTTTTCAACATCAAAACTTCTATCCGGCAAACGTGGACTATTAATTAAAGTATCACATTCATTACACTTCATATACCAATCCGAAAACTTTACCAAGGCACTTGATCCACACCAGCATTGTTTGATACTAATATAATCTACGTTCACTAATGATCTTCCTTTCTTGCGACCACTATGACGCCGCTTCCTCGTTTGGCCTTTCCAGTCAAAAAAGACAGCAGATGAAATAAAATGTCAAAATACAAGGGCAATTTACGGTCATCAGCATGATTTATGTAATATTTTTCCCCTAATGACATTTCCCCATGATTATAATGCCATAATTGGTCAAATACTAAAAAAACATAGGTTGGCAACCATGAAATATATTCTTCAGCATATTCGATATTAAAATTGTTTTTACGCAACAAATTAGCCCAGCCATCAGCGGAATAAATATTTACTAAGTTATGAAGCTCAATGTGTTTTTTCTGAATTTCTTTTATATGCTCTAAAAAACCAAATAACATGCCTATTTTAATAAATGGTTGCCACTTAATAAACTTGTCCGTAACAGCTGTAAAAATTAGCTTCCCCCCCGGGCGTAAAACCCTAAATATCTCCTTTAATACAATATCTATATCATCAAAATGTTCAAATGCACAGTTAGAGAAGATATTTGAAAAATAGTCTGTTTCAAATGGCAATTGCCTTGCGTCGCCTACTATTACATCCTTATAAATCCCAGTTTTGGACGCCTCGGATACTACATTTGGGTTAAAATCACAACCAATCAAATGTAAATCAAAAGGTTTCAATAAAACATCTGCAAATTTTCCATCTCCACACGCTAAATCTAGGGTGAACCCCGGCTCAAAGCTTATATGTTTTCTTATATATGCTATTTCCCACGGTCGCCAAAAGGCCATAGGAGGGATATTTGGATATTTTGCTACTACTTCACGATAAGCGTTAATTAATTCTGAAGACTTAATTTTCGAGGTCATTTAGCCCTCCGGTTTTCTATTGTTAAGTCAAACTCTGTATGTAGATTAGCAACACCATGAAATAATCGCCATGCGGGTTTTGTTACTTCAAGCAATAAGCACCCTTCAATCCAATCGTAAATCTTGTTGCTTATTTCCAATTGACAATCTGTAGCTGCAACAGCAACAGTATATAAACCCTCAAACAAGTCCATATTAATTTTAAATACTGCTTTGAGATAATGGTCTTGATTTGCCACAATTTTTTTTCTGGTCATCATGTATGAGGTTTGTCCAAAAACAACAGCATTCATTCGATCAGTGAACTGGAATCCCAAAGATAAATCATCAATATCACACTTAGCATGAGCATAAATCTCTAAAGCACACCAACTGCCTGTTTTTGTTGTCTGAATCTCGCCACCAACATTATCCACAAACCTAGCGCCAATAATTTCTACTTTTTTATCTCCGCGTCTTACCCCTTTTGCACTCAAAATATTATTAGTGCCTTTAAGGCTAAATGTTTCTTGGTTGTTATTTGCTAAATAAACATCATCTACTCCAACACAATTATTCCCAGAACCTGAGAAGAGCGCATAATACAAATTAACCATGTCAATCGCATTGCCTTGATACTTAAACATCCCATCCTGCAATATAAACACTCTGTCGCAATACTTCAAAACAGTCTGCATATCATGCGATACAATTATTATTGCTGTTCCCCGCTCTTTTAATTGTTGCAAAAAGCGAAAACACTTTTGTTGAAAAAATATATCCCCTACGGATAACGCTTCATCTACAATGTAAATATCGGGTTCTAAATTAGCAAAGAGAGAGAATGCCAGTCGCACATACATTCCAGAAGAATATGTTTTTACCGGATGATTAATATATTCACCTAGCTCTGCAAATTCTATGATATCAGGCAATTTTTTTTCTATAAACTCATTTGAAAACCCTAGTAATCTTCCACTGTTAAAGATATTGTCCTTTCCGGTTAACTCTGGATGAAATCCTGTTCCTAACTCTAATAATGAAACCATATTTCCTTTAACTTCAAACTTCCCATCTGTTGGCCACAATGCTTTAGAAAGTATCTTAAGCAAAGTGCTTTTGCCTGCCCCGTTATGACCAATGATTCCAATAGCTTCACCTTTTTTCAAAGAAAAACTAATGTCCCTTAATGCCCAAACCTCTTCATGTTTCGGACAATTCCCGGCAGTCAGCCATTCAATTAAACGGTCGTATGGTTTATTATACAATTTATATTTTTTGCTTAGATTTTCTACACAGAGAACTGCTTCACTCATAATACATCCCTAATTTCTTTCCGCAGCTTATTTATTGTTAACGTTCCAATAATCAGGAAAACAAATGTAATCATCACCATATATAGCCAGATTTCGGCTTCCGGCAATTTCCCAAAGACAATTACATCGTGTAAAGCTTCTATGTACGGGTAAATGGGGTTAAAAACCATCAATTTTTGAAATGATGTTGGAAGTATTTCTTTAACATACACTATTGGGGTCATCCACATCCATATTTGCATAATAATCCCTAACAACTGGCCAATATCACGAAAAAAAACTATTAAACAGCTCATGGTAAGTGCAATCCCAAAGGCCAAGCCTTGAAATAACAATAACACTAAAGGTAAGCTTAGCCAACCATAGCCAAATTGACCACCAATCAAAAAATTTATTATAAATAGCAAAACCATCGAAATACCTAGGGACAAAGTGGATGATACTGTGGTCTGAGCAACAAAAATTTGTTCAGGTATCGGCAACTTTTTTAAATACGTGGAGTTCTCAAGCAATGAACTTGAACCCCTGAGAATAGTCTCTGAAAAGGAGATCCATGGAAGCAAGCCGGCACAAAGATATATGGCAAACGCATAATTGGAGTTCAGTTCCGGCAACCTAGCAGCCATAACTTGCGAAAAAACAAAAGTATAAACCAAAATCTGGGCAAGGGGATTAAAAACATTCCACAACATCCCAAACATTGACCCTGCATAACGCTGGCGCAAATCATTTATAGCATTATTGTATATAAAATTTCTATGCTTCCAGAGCGCAGTAAACATCATGTCTCCCACTAAACATATTTATAAAGATTGCTTATACCACTCAATCGTCCTCTTAAGTCCTTCTCTAAAATCAGTATTAGCCGTAAAACCGAAGACGTTTTTAGCTTTTGTTGTATCCAGACATCTTCTGGGTTGTCCGTCTGGTTTTGTCGTATCCCAGACAATCGAACCATTAAAACCGGCAAGTTCGGCAATCATTTCTACTAAATCTTTAATGGATATCTCCATGCCTGAACCAATGTTGACCGGTTCGCTTTGATTATATGTTTCTGTCGCCATTAAAATAGCCTCCGCCGCGTCCTCTGCGTAAATAAACTCCCTGGTAGCGTTACCGGTACCCCAGACAACAATCTCCTCCCGGCCTTCATTAATGGCATCCACGCATTTTTTTATTAGTGCCGGAATTACATGGGAACTTGCCGGGTCAAAGTTATCCCTTGGCCCATACAGATTAACCGGCAGCAGGTAAATTGAATTGTAGCCATATTGATCTCTATATGCCTGAGACTGCACTAGCATCATTTTTTTTGCTAATCCATAAGAGGCATTAGTCTCCTCCGGGTATCCGCTCCATAAATCCTCTTCCTTAAACGGTATTGGCGTATATTTGGGATAAGCGCATATGGTGCCAATAGCAACAAACTTCGGAACATTAAATAACCGGGCCTGCTCAATCAATTGTGTGCCCATAATCAGATTGTCGTAAAAATATTTTCCCGGATTTTCTCTATTTGCCCCAATGCCTCCGACTACCGCCGCCAAGTGGATAATGATGTCGGGTTTAGTATCGTTAAGTAAGCGTATAATCGCCTCTTCTTTTCGCAAATCATATGCCTTACTTCTCGGTATACAAATATTATGGCATTTTTTCTCACGAAGCTTTTCCACCACATGGGAACCCAAAAACCCGGCACCGCCTGTAACAATCACCGTTTTCCCCTCAAAGAAGCTCATATCTTACTCCTCCAGTAATTTAACAAATCATTTAAAGCTCCCGCCAAGGGGTGTTTTGGAAACCAACCTAATTCCTTCTTGATCAATCCGTTGTCGCCGTATACTTCCGGGAATTCTGAAATGCGCACTTTTTGTGGATCAACCTTTATCTCAATGTTATCTAACCCGCTTTGTTCAATCAAGGTATCCAGAATCCATCGAATTGATGTAGGTTTCCCGGCGCAAACATTATACACAGAGCCTGCTGTTCCATTTTGCATCAACAGCCAATATGCATCCACAACATCCCTGACATCACAGAAATCCCTAGCTGAATCTAGATTCCCCACACTTAAAACAGGCTCTTTATTACCCTTCTCAATTAGCGCAAATTGTTTTGCAAAGCTGGAGCATACAAAGCTGTCCGCCTGTCCGGGACCTGTATGGTTAAATGGTCGCACCCTTACGACGTGCAGGTTATATAGTTTACTATATTGAAAACTTAACAAGTCTGCGGCTGCCTTTGCCACCCCGTATGGGGTTATTGGGCACAATGTAGTAGTTTCTTTAAGCGGCAATTCGTTTTCACCAAAAGCACCGTATTCATCCCCAGAGCCAACATATAGCATCTTTGGGTTACGGCCTGATTGTCTTACTGCTTCATATAAATTAAGAGTGCCCTCAAATATAACCTCATAAGCCAGCCGGGGGTTAGTAACTGTTTGCGGAATAAATGCCGGGCCGGCCAGATGATATATTTCATCAACAGGATGCTGACAAATTATTTCTGCTATTCTGTTGGCATCCCTGATATCACATTCAACATGGTGAATTACGTCCGATTCAAATGCACCACCATAGTATGTGCCAATGATTTCATAGTCTTTCGCCAGCAAGTGCTGTGTAAGATGCTGACCGACAAAGCCACTTACTCCCGTAATCAAAGCCCGCACTAAAACTCCTCTTTCCTGACTAATTAATTTATGTTAGTTAATAGCCTTGGCCTGCACTTACCTCACCCTAATCTTTTTAAGTCGCTGTCTACCATCATTACAACCAGTTCCTCAAAACTGACTTGCGGCTCCCATCCCAACTTATTCCTGGCCTTCTCCGGATTGCCCAGCAAAATATCCACTTCAGCCGGTCTAAAAAAGTTCGGATCAACTACCACATAATCTTGATAATTTAATCCAACATGACTGAAGGCAATGTCCACAAACTCCCTGACTGAATGGGTCTCGCCAGTAGCCACCACATAATCGTCAGGCGTTTCCTGCTGCAACATCATCCACATAGCCTTAACATAGTCTCCAGCAAAACCCCAATCTCGCTTGGCATCAAGGTTTCCTAAGCGAAGTTCTTTCTGCAGTCCCATTTTTATTTTTGCCACTGCATCAGTTATTTTCCTAGTTACAAATTCCAGTCCCCGCCTGGGGGATTCATGGTTAAATAATATTCCGGAGCATGCATACAGCTCAAAGCTTTCCCGATAATTAAGTGCAATCCAATGCCCGTATAATTTCGCTACTCCATATGGACTTCGGGGGTAAAAAGGAGTCTTTTCTGATTGAGGAATTTCCTGCACTTTGCCAAACATTTCACTGCTTGAGGCTTGGTAAAACCTAATTTTTGAGTTAACTAAGCGCACAGCTTCCAGCAGGCGGGTTACCCCTAGCCCTGTAAATTCACCTGTTAAGGTCGGTTGATCCCATGAAGCGGTTACAAAGGACTGCGCACCAAGATTATATATCTCATCCGGCTTAGATTTTTCAATCGCCCTGATTAGCGACCCCTCGTCTAGCAAATCTCCGGAAATAATCTCAATCTGATTGGCAATATGCCCGATATTCTCCATGTTAGGGACGCTTATTCGCCGGACAAGGCCATACACCTTATATCCTTTTTCAAGCAACAGCTCCGCCAGATATGATCCATCTTGACCCGAAATTCCAGTAATTAATGCACTCTTTGCCATATACTACCTCCAATTGTATTTTCTTATAGCAATCCAATTTTTATTAACCGCTGTTTTATCAATTCCCCAACAGAAGCTGGAGAAAATTTAGTGCGTATTGTTTCCTGTCCCTTTGCGGCGATTACCCGGCGCCATTCCGGTTCACTAACAAGTTTTCTCATAAAATGCGCAGCCTGCTCAATATCCGGATCAGCCCAAACTTGATAAGCTTTATATGGACCATAGTCAGCACCGACTTTTATCAACTTGTAGTCAACTAAGCATGAGTTCATCTCGGACATAAAATCTGTGTTCCCGGACCAGTTGGTGCCTATTACCGGCTTGCCCAAATACATCGCTTCTGCTAAACCAAGACCAAAGCCTTCTGACCTGTGGAGTGAAACAAAGCAATCTGTGACATTTATCAGTGAGTTAACTTGTTGCCGGGTATAGAATTCCTCCAGGATATATATGTTTTTATTTTCCCAAATTTTCTTTTTCAGATTATCTATCTCTGAAGGGTTACTTTGGCCATTGATTACTTTTATTACAAGGCCAACTGAGGTATCTCCTTTATTAAACGCACGCTTAAATGCTTCTACTACTGCCTGCGGATTTTTGCGCTGTTGGACACTATGGGTATCATACATTGACATAAACAAAAAAGGGTTCCTGGGAAGATTAAAAAAATCTCGATTTATTTCTTCTAAAGGCATTACTTCAATGGCGTGGGATATCTTAATTACCGGCTTCGTCGTTTTCTTGGATATTGAATCCTGAACAAAAGTTGAGGGCACCCATATTTCATGAACCAAATTAAAACTATAATGCCATTCATCCGGGAAGTCAGGCAACTCCCAATGCCAATAACCAATATTATAATGCCCTTCAAAAAATTCTTCTCCAAATTGCATGTATATCAATGGCATAGGTTCTGCATTAATGTGAAATATATTGGTATTATAAATCGCCTTGTTTATCTCCTTATGCTGCCAAGATAAATCATTCATTCTGGCCGGATTACCCGTCGTGACGTTTATTATGCCAAAAGGAATTTTAACCGCCTGAATTGCGTTAGCTGCTAACCGACAGGATTCACCAATGCCCATCTCCGCATGTGCGTAACCTATAAGGTTAATGCCTGCTTCAAAATTGCCCGATGCTCTGTCGTTAATCGCGTGATTTGTATTGATTTGCCCCTTGCCGGCCTTAATCACCTTCAGTTCAAGCAACTTAAGCTTATCTTTAAGTGATGCAGGCATAATTTGGGCTAACAGAGGTCTAAGTCTCAATCCCAACAAATAAATGTTTCTGATAATGGCTCGCCTTAACTGATAAAACATATGCGATTCATTATGCTCCTCTCAATTCACTCTCCATGTAACCGGAGCTCAATTTCGCGGCATACCTTTTCCCAAGAATTGTTTTGAGTAATCTGTCTGCGTTTTATTTTATAGTCCTCACAATCATCATCAAGTGCATGCCTCACAACATCGGCAAGTTCTTTGGCTGTTTCAGCCAAATATGCTATGCCTGGACCATACTGTTGCTCTAGTCGATCCATCTCCGGCATTTTGGTCGCCACTATTGGCAAACCCGTCACCATGTACTCGTTGATCTTCGCCGGACGCATTTCCATAACATATGAAGTTGGTTTATACGGTATCAAACCAGCCTGACACTTTTTTAGAAAAGCACCTAGCTGGCTGTATCTTGCAAATTGCGGGAGCCAGAATACATTCTTGCCAAAGCCCTCACAAGGCAAGGCATCGTAGTCTTTAGGGCCAACGAAAACGAAGTTTACTTTCGGCATTTGCCGGGCCATCATCGAAACTGCTTCCCACCATATTTTGCTATTAACACCACCAATATAGGCCACGAATGGTGCATCCGGATTAGCACCGGGGATGTGTGTCTCATCCTCATTTTGGGCCAGTTCAGCTAGCTCCGTCGAAAAGCCGTCTTCAACTAATTCCAGCTTACTTTTATTATTACCCCCAATATATTGATCTGCTGTATACAAAGTAGTCGCTGATGCGCAAAACACTCGGTCCGCAAGGCATAGCATCCTTTGATGCGATGCCACTATCGCCTCAGCCCCCTGCACCTTACAAGGATCGCTAACCAAGTCCACTACCACCCCGGCCCATGGCGCACTGTGGGCCAATTCGACAGCCACTGGAGTGGTCATGTATGACCATAGAAGAATCCTATTAATAGGGATGTTATGTTTTGTGCTAAACTGATTTACTCTGCTGCGCAAAATTGCGCTGTTTATTTTTACAGCCGGCTGAGCATATGGGAAGGGTAAGGTGGCCGGGCTGTAGATTTCAACTTTATTGTCCTTTAACGTGGTCATCTTTGCCGGTGCAAAGACCTTTTTCATGCGACTTAAAACTCGCGGGGCGTCCTTTAAACCGGGCATCCTTACCCCGGTGTTTTCCACAAACAAAACTGGGTATCCCATGGCGGAAAACTGACTCATGATTTCCTGGGTGCGTTGCCACAAAAAATCCCAGTCTATTGCCGATAGGCAGACTATTGCATCAAACTTCTTGCAGGCCGAAATGTCTGGCATATTCGTCAACCATTCTTTCTACAGTGTACTCTTCCTGATAAAGTTTCAATGCGTTCCCGCCCATCTCAGTCCGCAATTTATGATTCAACAAAAGGTCTGTTATATGCTTAGCGGCCACCTCTACATTGCCCGGTGCAAACAAATACCCCGTCTCACCATGCCTTACGACCGCACCCGTCCCCCCTACATCGCTGGCGACCACAGGTGTGCCGGTAGCCATGGCCTCAATGGCCACTAATGGACATGCCTCATAATTGGAAGTAAGCACCGCCAGGTCAGCGTCCCAGAAATATTGGCCGGCTTCTTTTTTATGCCCAAGTATATGTACATTGCTGCCTATGCCTTCCCTCGTAATAGTGGCCTTACATTCTGCCTCAAGAGGCCCGTCACCTACAAGTACAAAAACAGGGAGCTGATGCCCTGCCGGGTATTGCTGAATTACGTTATTAGCTATCCTCAAAAATAACAACGGATTCTTTATTTCACTTAGCCTTGCTACCTTATAGACTAAAGGCACATCAGCCGGCACCGCCAGCAAGTCACGTAACCCCACTAAGGGTCGGGGTGGCATCGGCCTGCCGTTAGGGATGATTTTGCATTTATCGTCGCGCATGCCCAACGCCTGCATCTCTGACATATCTTTTGGGGAAACAAACACATAATCTGTCGCCAGTGGTACTGCCAGTTTTTCTACAGTCTTATATATAAACCCGGTAGTCCGGGAACTTCCCGCATAAAAAGACAGTCCATGCACAGTCATACATATTCTGGGCACCCCCGCCCAAGAAGCCGCAATTCTGCCTAACCAGGACGCCTTTGAACTGTGACAGTGGACCAAATCATATTTTCTGGTATCACATAAGGATTTTAGCTCTAATAGTGTTCTTAGGTCCTTAAGCGGGTTGATACTCCGCCCCATCCACGGCATCTGTATAATCCGCCCTCTAAACCATGGCGACAGCGCTTGTGACAAGTATTCTCCTTCGCCAAAAACAACGTCTATTTCCGCTTCATAACCCCGTTCAGTAAAACCTTTTAATAAATCCACCAGTACATTTTGTGCTCCCCCGATTTCACCTAAGGTAATTAACTCAAGAATTCGCACCTTTTACACCGCCAAAAATCATCATCACGACGCCTTATCCCGCATAAACAACACCTTTATCGTATGAAAAAGAATCTGCAGATCCACCAAAACATCACTTTTCTTGGCATATAACAAATCGAAAACCAGCTTTTCCCGCGGGCCGGTATTATATTTGCCGGCAATCTGGGCAATTCCCGTGATCCCGGGCTTCATCCGGTGCCGGTTATCATAGCCGTGAATCTGCTTGGAGTACTGCTCCACGAAAAACGGCCGCTCCGGCCTGGGCCCAACCAGGCTCATATCCCCTTTGATGACATTGACTAACTGGGGAAGCTCATCCAGCCTGGATAGTCTAAGTATTCTGCCCACCCTGGTAGCCCGCTGGTCATCCTCTACCGCAAATACCGGACCGGAGCCGTGCTCTGCATCCTGCACCATAGTGCGGAACTTATACAGGGTAAACACCCGGCCACCCTTAGTAACCCTGTCCTGTCTATATATTGCAGGACCGGACGAATCCAGTTTAATTATCAAGCCCACTATCAGCATAACCGGCAGGGTAATGACCAGCGCCGTTATGCCCAGCGCCAGATCCATAATTCTTTTTAGCTGGTTACTGCCGCCGTTGTAATCCTTTACATCAAAGACCGGTATATCATCTATTAGGTTTAAATCAGCCTTTATTAGCAGCACCTCATATAAATCAGGTATCAGGAAAACATCCTTGCCTATCGAATAACAGTAGCAGACAATTCTCTCCTTCATCATTACATCCAGTGTGCAGGTAACAATTACTACATCGCACTCTGTGCGGGCCAGCAGCTCATCAAAATCCGCCAAGTTGCCCAGGACTTTGTATCCGGTTTCTGTCGCCGGGGTTATATCAGAAATCAGGCCCACAATATCAATGTGACTCTCTGAATACTTTTTAAAGCGGCCCGCTGTCTCAATAGCTTCTGCCGGGGCGCCGACAATAACCGCTTTCTGCACCCCGAAACCTCTTTTTGTCAACCGCCAGAGTATATAACGCCAGGCCAACAAAAAAACTACCTGCAGCCCGCCGCTAATGATGAATACTGAGCGCGGAAAAGCATAATTGGCACTTATGTAGGACAGCGAAATACTTAACATCAGGGTTAGGGAAACAGCCAAGATAATCGAATAAAACTGGTCAGCCCACTTGGTCCTGGCAGAAACGGAGTATAGGTGATACATATTGAAAAAAAAGAGGCCGCCCAAAGAAATCCCTATAAACATTTCCATGTAGGGCTGAAAATTATATACCGGTAAGGTAAACCTGAACCGGAGCAGGTAGGCTAACACAATACAAAGGTTTATGATCAATACATCCACCAGCATGATCAAAACCGAATGCTTGGTCTTACTTTTTGCAGGCCACATAACCGCCGTCCTCCCCTGATGGGGTTAACATTTTTCCTTTTTTGGTCTAACTCTGTTAATTTTCTACTTTAAAGCCAAAAATCCTTCTTATTTCGTGATTATCCGGCAGTGAAATATTATCCTGACCAGCAAAAAAGTTCCATAGTTAGGCCGGCAGAAGGTTTAAGTCTGCCGGCCTAAGCTATGCCAACTTAATAATCACCCGAGCCTTAAACCAGGCTTATAATTGTGCCAATAATACAATTGCTTCTAAGTAATTCTTCTTAATTGTTGCCGATTCCTGCAGCGGTGCATAACCGCCGGTTTGCCACAGCTTACGCATCTCCGGAGTTAATAGTGCCTGTTGGGCAGTAATCCTTTTTGATATTTTTGCGGCCTCTGTCAAATACTTTCTGGCCTCGGCCTTTTGACCCTTCTCCAGGTAAATCATCCCCACGTTTTTATATGTTTCGGACAAATCATCATAATGTCCCTGCCTCCAGGGGTCCAGCTGCCTTACCTTTTCAAGGTCTTGCAGACCTTGGTCAAATTCCTCTCGCGCCAGGTAAATATTGGCTCTTACCTGATAATTATTTAAATTCGTTTTACCTAACTTTATTGCTTTATTGATATACGTATATGCTTTTTCCAAAGCCGCCGGATCACGGGTAGCAACCCCCTGCAGATAAAGCTTTTTCGCAATCTCTGAAATATAATAAGTATTTAAAGGATCATACTTATTAGCGGCCATTAGCTCCTTTTGGGCTAGCGGTATATTTGATTTTTTCATCGCCTGATCTGCAGCAATACCGTGATTTATTGCCAGCCGGAAACCGCCGGACAGAACAAAAAACGTGATGATACCTAACATAACCAGCGCCTTTACAGCCACATGCCTTTTATATAAATAAGAATTATTATTAACATGTATCTGCCCGGCTATTTGTGCTTGCATCCCGCTTAAACCAGCCAGTAATGCCCAGAACAACAATCCAATCGATGTAAATGTCATATTAAAATCAATTAAACTATGAACAGCTATAGCTGAAGCTGATAAAAATAACACACCAATCAGTAAACTGTTTTCTTTGGAACTATTTTTTCTTGCTTGCCATAAAACAAATATGGCCCCCGCCCAGATAGTAAGCAGTGAGGCAATCCCTGGTATGCCAGCCTCAATCCAGGTTTGTAAATAATAGTTATGGGTAAATAATGTTGAATAATTATAGCTTCGATATGTTTTATATACAGCTGCCCAACCGCCGCCGCCAATGCCAAGTATAGGGTGATCGGCAATAATTTTAAGCGCGTCTTTATAAAAGTAACCTCTCTCAATAACGCTCCGGTCCTGTAAATTTATACTGCTTATCCGGTCAAATGCTTTTATTACAGTACCATCCATAAAATAAATCGCAGCAAAGATTATTGTAACTGATGAAATAATTGAAACTATAATCAATAATTTCCTGTGCTCATTAAGCTTTTCTTTGTATCTGTGCGCTGCCTCAATAATAGCTTGAAATAATACCGCCACAAATAAACCCACACCCAATAACAACCAATGCTCCCAGACCCCGGTTTGGGGCGCCACAGAAAGCACCTTGGAAATAACGGCCAGTGACGCTATAATACTGCCGCCAATCGCCAAAGCAGATAATATTTTATACCCTTTTGGCACAATTACAAAAAACAGCAGTACTACCGGTACCATCACCAGAAACCCGCCCCGGGAGCCTGTCCCTAAGAAAGTTAACAGCAAAAGATAATTTCCTCCGGCAAAAACATAACGGTAGGCTTGGCTTTGCACTATTACCTGCAGATAATAACCTATAATAAGTACAGCTGTTAAATATACGGCCAATGTATTTGGATATTGTAATGTGGACGCTATTCGTTCACCGGCAAAAACTGCGCCTTTGAAGTTAATACTGCCAAAAGCCGCCCCCAGCCCGATAATTGCAGTAATAACCCCCGCTATATACAATACCGTCAAGTATCTGTGCAAATCCTCTCTGCCTTTAATGCTCCGCGAAACCATAAAATACACTAAGAAATAATTAATCAGTTTCATCATTTCGCTTATCGAATAACGGGTATTAACTGCCGTAAAAAGGGTAGCAATAGTATAAGCAGCAAGCAGAAAAACCAGGCCCCAATCAATGATATTCCCAGGAAACCTGTCATTGGCAAATCTACCTTGCTGACAATAAACCCCCAAATAAAAAACAGCAAAAACCACCGCCGTATACATATTTGAATATAATAATTCGTGTTCAAAAAACAGCCCCCGGAAAAATGGCGGATAAAAAAGCAAAACCGCAAGCATCAGCATAAATAGCTGCTCTATCCGCATTTGCTGTACTCTTGTCTTCCCCATATACATTACCCTCTCTAGTAAACTATGTAATTCCTAATAATCCTTGAACAAATAATATATATTCCCTCTTATTCTGACAATTCCTGCTTTTGGGCAAGGAAAAACACCGGTATTATACACCGGTGTTTGCATATTCTGACAAACTATTTTAAACTCTCACCAATGAGGTTATTAAACTGGGTCTGCTGATATATAAGGTCATAGTTTGCCGCTATTTCCTTAGTCTCTTCCTGCGCTAACATAAGCTGTGCTTGCACTACATCCAAATTTGTTCCTACTCCGGCTTTATACCTTAAGGAAGCCAATCTATAACTTTCCCTGGCAGCCTCCAGGCTTTTTTTGTATATACTCAGTGCATTTTCCTGAGTTACCAGCATGTTGTACGATTGTCTAATTGATAATGATATGTTATTTACAGCCTCCTGATAATTCAATTGCGCCTCATTGATGTCGGTTTGAAAAGCCTTTAAATCAACCTCGGCCATGCTAAATTCATTAGCTATCTCCAGCTTCCTGTTAGCCAGGTGCAAACTCTCTCTGGCCATGATGATATCAGGTCTTTTTAATAAAGCTTGCTGTATTTTAGCCTCAATATCTACTTTGCCAATTGATTTATAGCTGTCCCTGGTAGTTAATTCTATTTGTACTTTATAATCCAAGCCGGTCAGCTTTGCTAAGGCAAGCATAAAATTGTTCCTGGATGTTTTAATTAAGTTTAGATCGTTTTGCGCATTAAGGACCGCCACCTGATTATTCAGCAGCTCCGACTTAGCCGCCTCACCGGCCTTCACTTTTGCCTGGACAATGCGCTCCTGTTCCTGAACTCTTTGTAATGCTTTTTCGGCAATTTTTATCTGGTCCTCAGCTTTTAGCAAATCAAAGTATGCTTTCTCTGCCAAAGCTTTCGCATTGAGCTTTTCCATATTTAGGCCAATTTCTGATACTCTCACAGCAAGCTCAGCCGTATCTCTGCCAACTATCGTCTGGACATAAGTTGAACCGCCTAAACGACCACTGTCACTACTGGCTTGTTTGGCTTTAGTCAGTCCAACAACGGCCCGTTCAATGGCAATTTTTTGCATTTTTACGTTCTGTGCATTGCTCTCGGCCAGGTATACGGCTTCTTTTATACTAAGCTTCCTGACCTCGGCGCCTTTTTTGTTATCAGCTGCAATGGCTATTCCCGTAGCTAACAATGCTAATAGCAGAATCCCTAAGAAGGTAGCCAGAATAGAATTCTTATTGCCCATTTTTTCTTCTCCCCCTGCCTCTCGTGTTTCCGACCGAACGGTCGGTCATTTACCCTAATGTTACCTTGGAATAGGCTTATTGTCAATATATAGTTATAGAAAAAGGAGCCCTGCGTTTAGCCAGGGTCTCCTTTTTCTTTACTTGCCATAAGCATAAATAAAACCATCTTCCGAAGGTACTATGATTAGGTTAGCAGTGACCAGTGGGGTAGCGGATAAAATATAACCGGTATCCTGTTCCCACAATTTTTTTCCGGTTAATCTGTCCAGGACATACACCTTATAATCCTTTGATGCCAATATCACATATTTCGGTGTGATAATCGGTGATCCGGTAATCGAAGCTTCGGCCTCAAATTCCCAGGTTTTCACCCCTGTTTTGGCGTCAACGGCATAAAGCCTACCGCCGTTAGTGCCAAAATATATTTTCCCGTCATATAAAGCCGGGGTCGTACGGACCCAACCATCAGCAGCAAACTCCCACAACACTTTGCCGTTCCCGGCTTTCATGGCCATAACCTGACGGTTATCATTGCCAATTATTGCCGTCTCACCATCAATAACAGCAGAGGACCAAACACTGCCACGCATATCGTACTGCCATACTTTCTTCCCGGTTATACGATTCAGTGCAACTACAGCGCCATCTTCTAGATTTTCAGCTAAAGCAGCAGCCTTACTGTGTACTCCAATAATCAGTAAAGAGCCACTTACTGCCGGCGAAGCAACAACCCTTTCCCCCACTTCCAAAGTCCACAGTACTTTGCCGTCGGCAGCCTTCAGGGCGTAAACCCTGCCGTCATCAGCGCCAAAATATACCACCCCGGCATGAACAGTCGGGGATGACCAAATTGGGGCAAATGCGGTATACTGCCATAACAGTTTTCCAGTATGCCTGTTAAGGGCATAAACTTTGTGGTCCTCAGAAGCAACTATCAGGGCATTACCCCAAATAGCCGGCGCGCTGGCAATGTTTCCGGTGGTCAGGTAATCCCAGGCTTTCACGCCGGTGCGAGCCTCCAGCGCGGTTATCCTGCCCTCATGATTACCGACAAAAATATATTTACCGTCTGATACAGGTGTAGATACTACCTTCCACCCGGTATCATATTTCCAGGCCAATTTAAATGGCGGGGCCACATTGAAAAACCCGGCCACGCCAATATGCTTTGGCCCACCCTGAAACATATGCCAGGCCTGCGCAGGTTTTTCCTTAATATATATGCTGTTGTTTTTTGGACTCCAGGTTTGGCTAAAGCCCAGGTTTTCCAAAAGCCACCGTAAAGGCATCATGGTACTACCCTTGATGGTTTTTAACGGTACTGGCATGGTCTTTTTTATACCGTTAACATCGGCAATCACAGCACGGTCATTTAATACTATGGTAGTAAGATCTTTTATGATGATTGTATTCTTCTGCTGCCGGCGAACTTCCGCACCCAGGGCTTGAGCTATTGCATCAAGGGGCACCATAACCTCATTCTTTTCCTGCACAGGCGGTACACTAAGGTTTATCTTTATACCATCAAGATACAACCCGATAGGACTTTTAGCACCGGCTATACCGCTGGAAAAACCCCAAACCAGGGAAGATAGCAACAGAAAAATTATTAAGAGTCGATACCGGTAACTCATACAGCTCCCCCCCTGTTATCCGGAATTATAAACCTTAATTTCCCTGCAGGTCCATAAACATAATTGAACCACTGGGATCCATGACAAAAACACCCTTATCGCCGTTTTTCAAGGCTGTGAAATCAACCTTCTGATTATTACGGAAAATTACCACTTCCCTATTCATTTGCGCGGAAAAAAGTGTTCCGTCCTCCTTTTTTATGCCAATACTGCTGGTGGCCAGGTCCGGTTTATTATCTATCGTCCCGACAGCATCAAAATCTATTTCATTCTTCATCTTGTCGTCATAAATATACAGCATCGCACCAATTTCCGCCCTGGAAACACCTTTGGCCGGCTTAAAGGTACCGTCCGGATTACCTTTGATGATTCCTTGATCTACTACTGCCGCTACAGCTTCTTTGGCGTTTTGGCTAATAGCACTTAAGTCTGTAAACTTCAATGCTGCTGTAGTATTAGCAGCTACTTTGCCGGTTACAAAGGACCTGTATAAATATACCGCTACATCCTGCCTGGTAGCAGGCGTAGTATTAATTATTTTTGCCAAATCTGCCTGTTTAATAATGCCTTTTTCATATGCTAAGGTTACGTATCCTTTAGCCCACGTAGGTACTTTTTTGATCTTATCGGCAAACATACTGCTAGGATACGTACTAAGGGTCTGCTCCTCCAGGCCAAGCACCCTGAGAATCATAACCACTGCTTCCAGATGCGTAACCCCTTTGTCAGGCTTAAATGTGCCGTCGGAATAACCGTAAACAACTTTTTTGGCCGTCATCTTATATATTTGTTTCACTGCCCAATGGTTATCAATGTCATTGAATTGAAGCGCAAAAGCGCTACTGACACCTGTTAGCAAAAATACCATGAGCAAAACCATAGTCAGCTTTTTCATCATAACCCTCCCCTATTTAGTTTTTATATAAAATGAGGGCACCCGCAGGGTGCCCTCGTGTTTGTTTATGTTACTTCGTAATTACAATCAGGTTAGCAACAAACGGGTCAGTAGAAGAACCAGCACCTGTGGTGGCAAACACTTTTACTTTACTATTGGAGTTAAGGTTGCCAAACTCAGCGGCTACAGGCTTATCTGCGGTAATAGCATTTACAAGGAAGGTACTGTCAGTTACCAGAACATATTCATTATTAGTATTCTGGAATACCTTCTGACTGCCCTGAATGGAATCAGCTTTAATGCTGCCGTCACCGTAAGTTTTATCAACAGTTAACCCTTGGCCGGCAAGCGGATTCAGAAGGTCGTCACCATTATCGATATTAGTTGCATCAACAGCTACGATAGCATAAGTAGCAAAAGCAGCGGCATCCGCACCAGATACTTCATACTCAACAATACCATCTTTGGTAAGTACTTTGTAAGCGTTCTTACTGGTATTATCTTCGTCGCTGTAAGTATACTTATCAACGCCATAACCCCAGATACGCTTCTGCTGCTTAATAACAACATAGTCAACGGTAATGCCGTTGGTGTTCAGACCGAAATTAACAGTCTGGCCATCCTTCAGAGCAGACCATTCAACTACTTTAACAGAAGCACCGGTGGCATCAAACACAACGGTGTCAGAACCTTTAATGTAAGTAGTAGTAGAAGGTCCGGCAGTAACTACCTTTACGGTACCGTTACTATTAACGAAACCTTCACCAGGAGCATCAGCTTCGGAATCACTCTTCTGCAGTGTAATGCCAGCTATAAGGTTATTCAGCGGAGCAGCATTTCCGGCTTTGTATGCTGTACTCTTGGCACCTTTAGCATAGCCGCTGGACATCTTCAGGCTGACGATATCACCCTTGGCAATATCCGTATCATCAGTGATGTCGTGACCGTTATTCTGCTCAACGTGAGCAGTGGCATTGTCAATAATAACCTTATTCTCTTTACCGTTCTTGTCAACAACGGTCAGCTCTCTACCGGTTACAAAGTCACTGCCAAACTGGCCGCTCTTTTGACCGGAAGCTATCTTTTTCACATAACCGGCGATAGTGGAATCACTGGTGGAAGCATTAATGTAACGAGCCTTGCCGGCGCTATCCAAAGATATGGTAATATTGGAGCCAAGTAGCTTACTATCGTGATTTGTAGAATTGTATGCACCCTCGTTATTGTCAAGCTTAACAACAGTCGCAAAGCCGCTACCATTTAAACGGCCGGGCAGTTCATAACCGCCATAAACACTGTTTTCCAAAGTAACATACCGGTCACCGTCTTTGTCGGTATGGAACTTGGTAGCCTTACCGGTTACAGTCTTGGCAGTGTAACCATTAACGATAGTGATATCACGGCCTGTGTAGTCAGCATTATCCTTCCATGCAAAATCTACATAGTCACCGGCTTTAAAGTCAGCCAACTTGGCCGGCTTGCCGTCTTTGGTGATAAGCACATCGCTAATGAAGTTATCATTAGTATTCAACGCAGTTGAACCGGTTTCACCAGGCAGGAATACATTCAGGGTATCGTAAGTCCGGCCGGCAGTACCTTTAGCTTCAAAGGACTTCACAATGGCAGCTGAATCATAACGATAGGCCTTAACAAAACGAACCCGGCCGGCATCGTTAAGGATTAACTCTACCTCATCGCCGTCACCAAAAGTGTTGACAGCAGATAATGAAAAACGGTTACGTTCTACAGTCAGGTTAGCACCAGTATCCAGCTTGTAAGTCTTAATGGTGTCAGAACCGGCTAACTTAACATCAAACTCGGAAACGGTCTTGTCGGAACCCAGGTAAACAGCGTTGACAACCCGGCTGCCACCAGCTTTGCTGGCATTGAGGTCATCATCTTTGATTTTACCTACAACTACATTTTCAGAGCCGGTAAGCGGGGTAATATAAATGATTCTCCAGGCTTTACCGTCGCCAAGGTTAATTTCCTGAGCGCCAATCTTAACTTTCTTACCAGACAGTGACTTCAAGTCAGCAATGCCACTGTTAAGCAATTTAATAGGAGCATTGGCGGTCTTGCCGTCTTTGTCGGCAACAGGCTTCTTATCATCAACAAGAACCCAGCCGGTAACAGATTGCTCAGTGTAATCAACAGCAGTAATAGTCACATCACCTTCAGCTACACCGAGGTATTTCTTAGCAATAGTGAGGGTTCTGTTAACCCTGTAGTTTGCTTTACCAGTGTTGTCATAACCGTCGAACTCCAGCGGAGCGGTATCAACAGTTGCTTTGTCAGTCATCAGCGCAACATCGCCACGAGTAGCAGGCTTGTTGCCTTCAAATTCGGTATTCTTTAAGAGACCGAGTTCAGTAGCTTTGGATATGTAGTTTACAGGCCAGCTGCCTTTGACATCCGGACCGTAACCAAGCAGACGCACCAGGATGGTGGAAACTTCTGCGTAGGTAACGTTGGCATCCGGCTTATAAGTACCGTTAGGATAACCGGCAATAATGCCCTGGGAAGATGCAACATTGATGAATCCGGCAGCCCAGTTGTCACCGGCTACATCCTTAAATTTAGTCTTGCCTTTGGCATACGCCGCAGCGTCTTTCAGGCCAATGGCGTTAACGGCTACAGCAGCCATTTCAGCCCGGGTAATGTTGTTGCCCGGCTTAAATGTGCCATCCGGATAACCGGCCAATACGTTCAATGCGCCAAGTCTGCTGACAGCGTTTAAGAACTTGGTGCCGGCAACGTCGCTAGTACCGGTTTGAGTGCTGGTTGTTGCTGCGGTGTTAGCAAAAGTAGGTGCTGCGAAGCTGAATATGAACAGTGCTACGGTTAAGAGTGCAATAATTCTTTTGAATTTCTTCATTCTTCTAAAATCCCCCTTTAGTTTTATTTTGGTATTTCTCCTCTGTAATGCCTACAAACTACAATTACACTAACTTGCGGGCAACACCCCCTTCAATAGGTATATATGCATCCATAACCTAAAGGCTAAATTACCTTTAGAAGATTTAAACAACGTAAAAGAGCAAAAAATGCCACATTTATTTTGTGTTTCTACATGCTGGGTAAGTTTTCCTGCTAGTTGTCTGAATTTTTTTGAATATTGTCGGAATTTTTTGTAGGTAATCCATGACTGGCGTATCAATTGAATATGCGCGGTTTTCCATTGGTGGATGAATTTTGCCGGTGCACTAATTATAACCAATTGCCGACCGGCAAGTCAACCTTTTTTGGACAACCAGATTTAGGGAATTGAGGGCTCTTCATCCTTGTCATTTATATTCATAGTTATTCGGGGGTATGATGCTTTTTATGGGGTTAGCAAAAAAAAAATTTGCTATTTTTTTAGCAAAAAAGATATGGCCCGGGCGCTGTTTTCTTTTGCCCTCGCTTTAAGTTGCGCTGTAATAGCGCTTAAATCCTTTTTTATTTTCATGTTACTATTGGTTACCTCATCAATATAATTTGTCAGCATTTCGATGTTCACCTGGGAAATATCACTTATGGCCGGTTGTTTTATCTGCTCCATAAACTGCCGGACTTTGGGGTCGTAGCTCAATCCAATTACCGGCACCTGATTGGTGGCGGCAAAAATCAGGGCGTGCAGGCGCATGCCCAGCAGCAGGTCAAAACCCCTGATTAAGGTCATGGACTGATCAACGCTTAAGGGGCGGTCAATAATAGACGCCGGCTGGCGCATCAGGCTTTGGATTTCCCGGCAGGTTGCAACGTCGGCCGGATATTGCATGGGCAGCAGGACAATATCCCAGCCCCTGTCCGCCAGGTAATCGGCGGCAGCGGCCAAGGCGGTTTTGTAACCGCTTAGGCCCTGCCACTCCCGCGGCGCGATCGCCGCCAGCGGGCGCGCGGTTTTGCTTAGTCCAAACTGCTGCCGCAGCTCGGTGCCGGCATCAGTGCCGGCATCAGTGCCGGCATCAGTAGCGGCAAGGCCGAAAACCGGGTCCGCGGTCACGATGATTGGCGGCCGCTTGACTCCCAGCTGCTGCAAGGTATGTTTTGACTCCTCATCCCGCAATGTAATCAGGTCTGCCCGGTCAGCCACCAGCCGCACCAGGGCTTTATTATACGCCCGGTTCACCGGACCAATGCCCTGGGCATAGAACATCACCGGCTTGCCCAGCAGCTTGGCCAGCGCGACAATGCCCAGATAGTACGGAATGGTGAAAGGCCCGGTCACGTCCTGAAGCAGGCTGCCGCCGCCGCTGATGAGCAGGTCGGCCTTTCTGAGAGCAGCCAAAATACGCAGCGGGTTTAACCTGTCTACTGCTGCTACTTTATACTGCTGCGCTGTTTTGACCGGCTGGGCCGACAGCACGATAATCCGCAGGTCGGGCGCCAATTCCCGGAGGTCTTGTACGATGGCTGCCAATAATGCTTCATCACCGATGTTAGCATAGCCGTAATAACCGGAGATGACCACGGTTCGCATAGGGTTATTCCTTTCTGGCGGTTACTGTTTGCACAGCCGGGCCGGCAGCTTCCACGTCCCGGTTAATTTCCTTCATTAATACTGTCAGCTTTTCCTCAGCCACAAAAAAGTAACTGGCCCCGTTACGGTAATGGGCCTCACCGGGCAGCTGGTGGAAAATAATGTTGGTAGAATCCACTTTTTTTAGGTTGCTGCCCAGAATTAAGATGTCCTGCTTAGACAGGTCGGTGTCAATATTATCTTTGATTTCACCCATTATCCGGGGCGCCTTGACCAGGGTTTCCAGGCGCATGGTCTGGTCGGCCAGGGCCTGCAAAAATTTTTGCTGCCGCTCCATCCGGCCGAGGTCGCCCACATCATCCCGGTAGCGTACATAAGCCAGGGCCCGGTAACCGTCCAGCTTCCGCCGCCCTTTTTTCAGGTTAATATCCTCACTGGGCTTGTACATCCTTTTTTCCACATCAATTTCCACGCCGCCCAGTACGTCAATAATGTTTTTAAAGCCCTTGAAATTAGTTTCTACATAATTGTGGATGGGTATTCCCAGCAACTCCTCCACGGTAGCTTTGGTCAATGCTGCGCCGCCGTTGGGATAAGCGTGATTAATTCTTGTTTTGTACTTCAGGCCGTCAATTTTCACCCTGGTGTCCCTGGGAATGCCGATAACGTGCACGCGCCGGTTTTTCAGGTCAATCATGGCCACCATCAGTGTGTCGGAACGGGCGGGTTCATTTTTTCGCTGGTCAACACCCAGCACCATGATGTTCAGCCTGGGGTTCCCTTCCTCCTCCTCCGCCGCCCGGGCAACCTTGGGATTCTGCCTGATCCTTTCGGCAAACCACTTCTCAGCGACAAAAGAGCCGAGGTCATCAGCATACATAAACCCGGCATAAGCGGAAGCTGTAAAAATTACCAACAAAGCCAGCAGCCTGGTGAAAATCCGGGATTTGCGCTTTTGCTTAACCTGCAGCTTTTGTATCCGGGTTACATCGCTATATTGTTCCTGGTCAAACTTTGAAAAACTCATATTCTGCTCCTCTTTATGTCGGGTTGAAATGATTATTTTACTCTCCGGGCGGGATCAATTGAGAGCGCGAGAAAAACGGACACCTCGGCCCGGGTAATTTTATTGGCCGGCCGGAATGTGTTATCCGGATAACCTTTGGTAATTTTATTGTCGGCGAGCCGCATTATGTGGTCATAAGCCCAGTATTTGGGCGGTACGTCCGTAAAATCCCGGGCCCCGTTGTTGCGCTGCAGCAGAAAGGCTTTGGCCATCCACTTGGCCATCATTCCCCTGGTTACCGGCGTCTCCGGCTGAAAGCTGCCGTTAACGACCTCCCCGCTTATTATCCCGGCATTGTAAGCAGCGGCTATATAGGGATATCCCCAATAGGTTGCAGGTACATCCTTTAATTTAACCGGCGGCGCTTTGGCCGGATCCAAGTTCAGCGCCCGCACCAGCATAACCACCAGCTCGGCCCGCTTGGTATTGTTAGCCGGCGCAAATTTGCCGGGACTGACGCCTTTTATGATATCCCGTTCCACCATTAGCTTGATGCTGGCGGCTGCCCAATGGTTGGCGGGAACATCGGTAAACACCGGTGCAGGCGGCGCATCAGGTTTCAGTTTGGCTAGTTCCGCGCGCAATTCGGCAAGCTGTGCATTAAGCGGAGCAAATAATTTATCGGCATAGCTTTTGGTGATTACCGGGTCGGCACTGCTGCCCGGCGGCGCGATTGCGGCCTGCCCGGCCTGGGCAAGCAAAAACCCCAACAACAGTGGTACTATGATCAGGTATTTATTTATTTTCATTATCAAGACCTCCCGCAGCTTGACCAAACATACATTCGGTGTTATAATGTAATTAACTTCCATTATTCTGCTCAACATGTTAACGCTAAATTAGCAGAAAGGCTGGTGATTTGCCTTGATTTTCGGTATAATTAAACCAACTTAATCATCAATGGCAGAAATATTTTCCATAAGGAAAGGAGGACGTGAGGGTGGAAGAAATATTAAATCAAATACTTACTAAAATTAACTCTTTTGATGAAAAGTTTGATGCTATCGACAAAAGGTTTGATGCTATCGACAAAAGGTTTGATGCCGTTGACGAGAAGTTCGTCACTATCGACAAAAGGTTTGATGCCG
>CAZWUW010000001.1:0-40701 GCA_964636895.1 uncultured Eubacteriales bacterium | reverse complement strand
CAAAAGGTTTGATGCCGTTGACGAGAAGTTCGTCACTATCGACAAAAGGTTTGATACCGTTGACGAGAAAATTGGCATCCTAGATAAAACTGTAAACAGAATAGAAGAAAAACTAAATGGTACCTTTGAACAAACCGGCGGATTATTAGAATTCCGGACTGAAGTAATTAAAAAATTAGATATTATCGACACCAAAATAGAAATATTAGCCGCAGAAATGGGCAAACAGAAGTTAGATATCGAACTGCTGAAAAAAAGACCGGTTTGATTATTGGCGAAAATGCCCAGCGATTATTTTTTCAATCCGGCGATTTGTTCCTTCAGACTGTCAATCTGCTGCTGCAGTTTAGACACTTCCCCGTCAATATAACTTTTGGTGACCAGCGGATCTCCGGCTGAACCCGGGTTGGATAAAGCAGCATTAACCGCTTGGCCGAAAACAAATCCGGCCATGGTAAGCACAAAAACGGTTCCCAGGAGAAATAACTTTCGCTTCGACATTATACAACCTCCTCGTAGGCTTGTCACAATATGATTCGGGAACATACGACAAAAATCCTGCCATCAGACCACAATAAAAAAAATGTTAATTCGCAAACGAATTAACATTTTATTTTTTTACCGTGTCACATCATAGATAATGTTTTTCCATGTTTCATTAAAGACAAATAGATATGGCCGGTCAGCGCCGGCATACTCCGTACCGGGCAAAGTAATTTTCCGCATTTCCCCCAGGTCCAGACGGCGGCTTAAATGAAACATTTCAATCATTTCCTCAGTTGAGAAGTTAGTCTTAATATCATGGTTAAAAATCCATAATAGACGGGGCACCTTCAGAAGCGTAGCCGGTGTCAGCACCCTTGCCCCGACCGCCTTGACAATTTCCCGATCGTCGGCCCGGGCGCCGGCGGCCGTCTGCTCAAAGGCATTGGCCATGGTCACCGTTTCACCGTTAATATCAAAGGGACCAATAAGGTCGCTCAGCTTACGCAGGGCTTCCTGATTTACGCGAACAAAATTTGGTATGCTGATTTCCAGCTGCTGCTCCAGGAACTTGCGCACCCCCGGCCGGCCTTCTGTCCGGTACAGGTCGGCAATGGTGTTGTCACCGCGGCCGGTGCGGGTATGCAAAGGGATGACCATAATTGCCGTCTGCCGCGTCTTTTTATTGAAGGTGGTAACAGAAATGACCTTAAGCTGCGGCCCGTCAGTCCAAACATACATAACGTTGATATTATCGGTGGCGCGGTTCATATACCGTTCCGGCCGGCGGTCCGCCGGCATATATGCTGTGCTGCCGTAATCCTGCGGCCGATTGCCGCGGCTAAGCTGCGCAGTCTTCATCTGCGGGCTTGCCGGTACCTGGTCGGCGGCGGTTCTGAGCCAGTGTCCGGCCAGCGGCGGCACCACCTGCACCGGCGGTACCACCTGCACTGGCAAGGCGCCAGTATGCTTTTGCAGCCTGCTTATGTCCGGCTTCGCCAGCTGATAAAACAGGGTTGCCAAAATAGCCAATAACGTAACAAGAAATATTCCTGAAATAACAATTGGTGTCTTAAGTGTTTGCCGTTTCACAAAAAGCCCTCCTTTGGTCAAACATTACATATTATTGACCGGGGGAGGAAGAAACATACAAAAAACCGACCAGGCTACCGGCAAAATTGAAGTGTACTTCAATTTTGCCGGTAGCCTGAATTGTTATTTCTGCTTTAGTTGCTCATATATCATTTCGGCCAGGCCCAGGTTGCCGGCTTCAGCCATTTTCATAGTGTACTCCTGGTCCAGCATGCCCCGGAAAACCTGTTCACCCATGCTTTCTTCCAGCAAGCCGCCTTTCATTACGGTAGCACGCATGCGCTGCAGCATTTGAAATATAAACAGGGCTTCGAACTGGTTGGCAGCCTCCTTTAGCTGCCTGTCCGCTAACTGACTAGCCGCTGGCTGACTGTCCGCCAACCGCCTGTCCGCTTCCAGCTTATCGTTTGACTTGCGGGCTGCTGACGACAGGTCGGCAGCTTTATCCAAAAACTTCTGAAACTCCCGGTCCCGGGCGGCGCTCACCTGTTCAGTACCATTTTGGGCAGCTAAACCGGCGCCGGCAAAACTGCTGATATCACCGATTTTCAAGCCTATCACGCCCTTCCGTTGTCTGCCTTAATTAGCGCCTAAGAAGCGCATTGGCCTGCCCCAGCATTTCGTCCGCGGTTCTGATGGCCCGGGAATTCAATTCGTAACCCCGCTGAGCAATCATCATCGTGGTCATTTCCTCGGCAATATGCACATTGGCAGTTTCCAGCGCGCCGGTGAGAATAGTATATCCGCCTGCATCAGCCTCTCCGGCCGCACCCGAATTATCAGTGTCGGTATACAGGTTGTTGCCGGCCCGGTTAAGCTCGGCCGGATTATTAAAGCTGAATATGCCAATACGGCCGACCACCTGGTCATTTTCCAAAACCTCACCGCCCCGGTTAATGGCCGCAGCGGTTGTATCATTAACCTTAATTGGTTGTCCGTCCGCAGACAAGACCAGATAACCGGAATTATTCACCAGCTGCCCGGCGCCGTCAAAACGAAAGGCGCCGTCTCTGGTATAGCCCGTTTCACCGTCTGGCATTTGCACCCCAAAAAACCCGTTACCGTTAATAGCAAGATCCAGCGGATTCCCCGTCTCCTGCAGCGGCCCCTGCTCAAAAACTGCTTTGTTGGCTGCCGGCATCACCCCGTGGCCCACCTGGAAGCCGGTGGGTACCGCAGCCCCCCGCAGGTTCCGGGTACCCGGTGCCCTCATTTCAGCATAAACCAAGTCCTGAAACTCTACTTTGCTCTTTTTGTAACCGGTAGTATTGATGTTAGCCAGGTTGTTGGCGATATTATCCATATTCATTTGCTGCGCAACCATTCCCGAGCTTGCTGACCATAACGCCCGTATCATAATAGACCTCCTTCAAGCAGCGCCGCCCACTATCAGCATTGTCTGCTTACGTATTCTCAGGTCACTTCAATCGATCCGTGACCTCCAAGAGGCTTCCGCGCTGCGGTCCGGCCTCTTTTATTTTATCCTGCCTACGTCATTGATAACTTGTTCCAGGGTACGGTCATGAGCCTGGATGGCTTTCTGATTAGCTTCGTAGGAGCGCATAATGGTGATTAAATCCACCATTTCCGTAATTGGGTTAATGTTTGACGTCTCCACAAAATTTTGCAGCACCTGGGCTGCCGCCTGATTACCCTGTCCCGCTGCGACAAAAAGCGAATCGCCTTGTTTGGTGAGCTGTTTTGCCGGGTTATCAAAGGCAACCAGCCGCAGGGTATCTATGCGCTGACCGTTAACCGAGACATTGCCGCTGCCGTCAACCATAAAGTCCTTCATATTAACTACTTTGTTGTCATTATCGACAGCCCTGATACGACCGGCTTGTCCCAATACAAAATAGCCCTGATTAGTTACCAGGTAACCGTCCTGACTTAGTGTAAAATTACCGTTCCGGGTATACCGTTCGCCTGCCGGAGTTTCTATGGCAAAATATCCACCACCTACAATGGCCAGGTCAAATGCGCTGCTGCTCTCCTTCAACTGCCCCTGGGCATGGGAAGTCAACACTTCATCCACCAGCACACCGGTACCCAGAGTCCCCACAAACGGATTCCGAATCTCCTCTTTCTTCCGGTCATTTACCCGCATCAGCAGCATGTCTGGAAAAGAAGCCATGACTGTGGTTTCTTTTTTGTAGCCGGTGGTATTGACATTAGCCAGGTTGTTGGACGCCACATCATTACGCGCCGCCTCCGCCAGCATGCCGGATGCGGACGTATACAAGCCTCTGATCATATAATTCACCTCCCTTAAACATTTTTTCAAATATTTTTGCGACTGCCTAATATTTATCGGAGCCTAACGGCTGCCAGTGATTAGATAACTTTTTTGGCCAGCTTATTGCCGGTTGGTAATCTATCAATCATCGACAGGGCCTTGCCGGTGCCAAGCGCAACACAGGATAAAGCATCGTCGGCAACATGCACAGGCAGCTCCGTCTCTTTACTGATTAAAGTGGCCAGGCCGTTTAATAATGCGCCGCCACCGGTCATCACAATGCCTTTGTTGATAATATCGGCGGACAGTTCCGGGGGAGTCCGTTCCAGGACTTCCTTAACAGCGCTCACTACGGCTTCAATGGACTCCTGCATGGCTTCATAGGATTGCTGACTGGTCACGCTGATGGTCTTGGGCAGGCCGGTAACCAAATCCCGACCTCTGATATCCATGGTATTATCAGTGGTCCGGCCTTGCGGATAAGCAGTGCCAATGTTGATTTTCAGTTCTTCGGCCGTACGTTCCCCAATCATCAGATTGAATTCCCGCCGGATAAACCGTACTATTGCTTCATCAAACTTGTCCCCGCCGACCCGTAACGATTCACTGGTCACAATGCCGCCAAGAGAAAGCACAGCAACATCGGTAGTCCCGCCACCGATGTCTAGCACCATGCTCCCGCTGGGTTCAGAAATATCCAGTCCGGCACCTAAAGCGGCAGCCAAAGGTTCTTCAATGAGATGCGCCTGTCTCGCGCCGGCCTGTAATGCAGCCTGGCGGACAGCCCGTTCCTCCACGCCGGTTACACCGGATGGAATACAGACCATGATCCGGGGTCGGAAAATGAAACTGCGCCCGCAGGATTTGTTAATAAAATATCGCAGCATTTTTTCTGTCATGTCATAATCTGCAATTACACCTTCTCTGAGCGGCCGGGTGGCTACAATGTTGCCTGGGGTTCGCCCAAGCATACGGCGAGCATCCTCACCGATAGCAATAATTTGTCCGGAGTCTTTATCTATGGCCACCACGGAAGGCTCCTGTAACACAATGCCTTTACCCTTTACAAACACAAATACACTGGCAGTTCCCAGGTCAATGCCGATATCTTGCCCGAACCAAAACATGTAAGGTTTTTCCCCTTTCAAGTATCCTTTATCTGTACAATGCAGCATAGAAAAAAATGCCAACAGCATACTTGAAGATATTATTCTACATGATAGAGGAAAATCCTCTTTTTTGTTCCCTATTCTACCATTTCCTGATATTTTTTTCGGGTGGCTTCGCCCCCTCTAAGGTGCCGTTCCGATTTGTTGTACTCCAGGATATCTTTTATCTTATTCGCCACGCGCTTGTTAATGCCCGGCAATCGCTCGGTCATGTCCTTATGTACTGTGCTTTTACTTACGCCGAAAACAGTTGCGGCCTGGCGGACGGTCGCTTTTGATTCCAGAATATATTCACTAATCTCCAAAACCCGTTTCCGAATATAATCTTGCATGGTTTAACCTCCCCGCTAATTTACTAATAAATATATATGCGGGGTATCCCAATAAATGCAGAAAAAAAAGCGGCGTTTTGCCGCCCGCACTTGCTGCTCATAGTTTTTTTACCACTGCTCCCCGGTAGTAATGACGAACTATTTCCAGGTATTTTTGGCCGTTTTGGGCCATGCCGTCGGCGCCGTATTGACACAGGCCCGCCCCGTGTCCTTTGCCCCGGGTTTTAAAATATACCGTATCACCGGCAATTTGCCAGGAAATCAGGGTGGAGCTAAGGCCCAGCGCACTTCGGAAATCCCTGCCGGCGATCACCCGCTCACCCATTCTGACTTCCTTCAGCCTGCCGGCAGCAGTTCGGGACAACATACTGAATACGGGGACATCTGCCGTCCCGGTACCGCCCTTTGCATCGGCAGCGCCCTTTGCACCGACACCGCCCTTTGCACCGACACCGCCCTTTGCATCGGCCGCGCCCTTTGCCGCTTCGCCCTCATTAGCCGGTATTGCCGCCAACCTGCGCATTACTTCCTTTAACGCCATATTTTGTTCCACCCGGTTTTTTGGATTGTCTTCCTCCCACTTACATGAGACACTTTGCAGATATGGAACATCGCGGCCCCAGACCTCGCCGGCATTTTCTGTCCCTAGCCCGCCGCAGGAACCGTGGTAAACCGGGTCTATCAGTTGGCCGGCATAGGTCAGCACCTGTCCACTGGTAGCTGTTACAGCCCGGCGAAGCTTGTAATAATATAGCGGATACTTAAGCTTCCCCCAGCGGCTCCGCATTTCGTCCTGCGATATCCAGGCCTGACAATGCGCGGGGTTGTTACAGACCTCCGCCTGCGGGTGATGGGGGTTAGGGTTGGCACCAAAGACCATCATCCTTTTGGCAGCATAAGTCCGGGCAGCCAAGGCCTGCGCTTTCAAGGCTTCTTCGGAAAACTCCGCTGGCATTTCTGCCGCCAGCACACCGATCAAATATGTTTCCAACGGCATTTCGGTTACTTTACCGGTAGTAAAATCGAGCATTTTAATCTTCGGTGATTTATCTGCTGGTTTACCTGCTGGTTTACCTGACAAATGCCGACCATCCGTATTCCAGACCAACAGGGCCGGTACCATCAGGATAAGCACGACCAGCCCCGCAACTGTTGAAAACACTATTTTTTTCATCAGCAGCCCCGCTTTCGCCTGTGGTTAATTATTGATATGAAAAAAAGCACGGTTTTATTACCGTGCTTTGCATGTCTAATGATTGTAATCAATGTCTGTCGGAAAACCTTTGGATCATGGCACCCAGGCCGCACAGCTTGCTTTCCATTTGCTCATAACCCCGGTCAATATGGTAGACAAAACCCAGTTCCGTTTCTCCCCTGGCGGCCAGGCCGGCCAGAATCAACGCCGCGCCCCCCCTTAAGTCGGTTGCCTTAACCGGTGCACCGTTGAGATCGCCCACTCCCTTGACAACCGCTACCCGGCCGTCAATCTTAATGTCGGCGCCCATCCGGGAAAGTTCATCAACATGCATAAAACGGTTTTCAAAAACGGTTTCCGTAAATATACTGGTGCCCCTGGCTACTGTCATTAATGCCATCATCTGAGCCTGCATATCGGTCGGAAAACCAGGGTACGGCAGAGTATGGATGTCCACCGGTAAAACCTGCGTTTCTCCAATCACTCTAACATTTTGGCCGTTGACCAGCACTTTCGCCCCGGCTTCTTCAAGCTTGGCAATAACAGGCTTTAAGTGTTCGGTGATAACGTTTTCCACCAGCACATCGCCACCGGTAATGGCTGCCGCTACCATATACGTGCCGGCCTCCACCCGGTCAGGAATAATCCGGTGCGCCGCCCCGCGCAATACGCCCTCTGGCATACCGGTAATTTCTATAATGCTTGTCCCGGCGCCTGAAACCTGTCCGCCCAATGAATTGATAAACCGCGCCAAATCAACGATTTCCGGCTCCTCAGCAGCATTCTCGATAATGGTCACACCCTCCGCCAGAGCCGCCGCCATCATGATATTTTCTGTTGCCCCTACACTGGGAAAGTCCAGATAAATGTCGGCGCCCTTCAGCCGCTGCGCCACAGCTTCCACATAGCCGGCCCTTTTTTTGATTTGCGCCCCCAGTGCGGCAAAACCCTTTAAGTGTAAGTCAATAGGCCGGGTACCAATGGCACAGCCCCCCGGCAGGGATACTTCAGCCTTGCCGTACCTGGCCAGCAGGGGTCCCATAAGCAAAAAAGAAGCCCTCATCTTTCGCACGGAATCATAAGGAGCCTCCTGGGATCGGAGCTGCGTAGCATTAATTATTAACTCATCGCCTTGAAAATCTACCTTAGCACCTAATTGTCTAATTAATTCGATAAAAATTTTAACATCCGACAGTTGTGGTACATTCGTCAGGCAACTGGGCCCATCAGCCAGCAGAGTAGCTGCGATAACCGGCAATACGGCGTTTTTCGCACCGCCTACGCAAACTGTTCCTTTTAACGGAACCCCTCCACAAATAAGCAATTTTTCCAAAAATGCTTCCCCCCAAAGCAAATATTAGCACGTTCCTCTCGCGAATTGTGTCGATAACAACTAGTATTCAGTGGTGATAATGGGAGAACCGAGATAAATGAGCGTGTTATTGGCTACAGCATCATAACGTACAGCCATATTTATATTAACCTTTTTTGCTCCCAGTGTCAACCGGTTTAAAATAGCTGGTGTATACCCGGTAACGCTTACCATTCGGGCATCGGCGTGACTTTCCATGATTTTTGCACCTGCTTTTTCAAATGCCATTTTTGTCATATTTTGCATTTCGGAAACTTCAATTTTTTTGGCCATGCTGCCGGAAATAATCGTACTGTATTGAACATCATCTGCTATCGGCTGAAAGGCCCTCACCATTTTAGTACGCAGTAAAGAATAGTTTTTAGGGGTGCCAAAATGAGAAAATCCGACAATTAAATATGTTTCAGCGTCTTCATGGCTCTCCGGCTCCCGCCTGGTGCGCATAATGGCCGTCACGTGTGTGGCCGGATCCAGCCAGCCGGTTTTGGTAAGCACATACGAGCTGTTTTCCGTTTGGATTTGCGTGGTTGTTTTTGCTTCCTCAATGCCCAGCTCAGAAACAAACCGTTTCAGCATGCTTTGCATTTCAGCTGCCGATGTATACCGTCCATTTACCTGCGACCAGCCCTGCAAGTCAAGCTTGCGAAAATTTGCGCCGGTGCCCCCGAAGGCCTCCGCAAGCAAATTCCCCTCACCTGCCGCCCTTTTTTCATTTGCCCCAGAAGCCACAGTATGATAGTATGCAGCAAATACCGGCAACAATAAAATTGTCGGTATTATAAGCGCCCTGGCCGTGCGCTGAAAAAAGGTTTTCCACATGTTATCCCCTCCGTTTATGTCCAACAGTAATAATATTGACATAAACGCAGTTGATTTAGTCATTTGGCCGCATTCATTATAATTTGACTGCCTGGCGATAATAATTATGTCAGGATTCCGTTCTAATTTGCATTGTTAAAGTAATTTAGAGCCTGTATAATAAAAAGCAGGAAAAAACTAGCCAAAGGATGGTGTATATGACCAAAAAACAAACCGGCTGGCTGTTGTTGCCGTGCTGGCTGTCGTTGCCATGCTTGCTGTTGTTGCTGTTGGCGGCCATATTTTTTAGCGGCTGCGGCCGTCCTGCGGCTGACGGCAGCGAGCAAAAAAAGGTGCTGCAGACTTATCTTGAAGGTCTGCGTGATAAGGATTATGCCAAGCTGGAAAAAACAGCCAATCCCGACGACATGGCCGATTGGCCCAAAGACCCCAAAAAATTTAAAAAGTTTCTGGCCCAAACCATGGACTATTCTTCAGGAGCCATAAAAAGCTGGACTTTTGAAAAGCAGCCTTATGTCGATGAGCTGAACAACCAGGTGATTATCCAAGCTGCTCTGGTTACTGAGAAGTATCACATGGGAATGGCCTTTGATATTAGAAAACTGGCTGACGAATGGCGTATATACGGCGTGAAGGTGGACAGCCAGGTGCCAGTTAAAAAGGATAGCATGAGAAAACCGCAGCCTTAACGGCTGCGGTTTTTCAATTGCTCCCATAAGAGCATTAAGGCAGATTGTCAATACCATGACAGTTGGTGCAGAAATCGTCACCTTGTTCCACTAACAGAGCCTTGTTGGTGCTAATGTGCGGGAAGCTGGCTCGATACGGGTTATAAGCTGCAGTGACAACAGAGAACGCACCTTCTACTTCACGGGCACTGTTATGGCATTGCTGACAGGACGGACCTGCTGCATAATTGGTAATTGGGTCGTGCCCATCCCAAGTATTACGGAGCGTGCCTGTTAACGGGTCAGTTGAGGTCATGGCATACTGTTTGTTGGTACGCGGGTCGGTTGTGTAGTCATAGGTACCTACTCCGGTACTGCCGTCACCGTCAACGTATACATAGCCTCTGGCCTGCAGGTCAGCAAAGGTACGGCCGCCGGCTGCCGGGTTAAAGGCAGCTTCAACGAAACGGTAAGCCAGGGCATTTTCATTGACCGGATGGTTATGCTTGGTGGCAAGGGTATCACGACCCGCATGGCAGGTCAGGCACCACTTTGAATTGTACTCAGTGACTGCAACCGCAGCATTATTTGGTTTTTGCTTGAGCAGCCGGTCGGTCATCATGAGTACAAATTCGTCGGCGGGCAGATTCGTGTTGGTAACAGGATGACGGGTGCCTTTCTTCACATTTGATTCACTCAAAAACTTACCAACAGTAGTACCGGCCAGAGCATGCGGAGTATGGCAGCTGTTGCAGGTGAAGTTTGTGCCTGAGAGCGCTCCGGCGCCAGCGGTGCTTAGCGCACCTGCGCTGCCATCGGTGGAATTGCCGCCGGGGACAATGTTACCCACGGCCGCGACAGCCGTCAATGTGCCGGCGTTAACAGTCACACCCATTTCGTTTACATAACTGTTAGGCAGCGTGATCCCGGCCACTCTATGGGCTGAATACACCTGTTTGCCAACCGAACCATCAAGTTCCATCATATTGTAAGGACCATTTCTGGTTTGCGTCAGGTCGTGGCAGAACTGGCAAACACCGGTTACAGTAGTGCCCGGCAGCAATGAAGCATTGCCCGCGGCGTGAACGGTATGACAGGCAATACATTTGTTGGTAGTGGCCTGGTAACCGCCATGAGGACCGCTGGTCCGTTTGGCAACCTTGGCATGACAGGCATCACAATTGGAAATCTCCGCAACAGGTTTAGTCCGGTCACCCCATTTACTAGCTGAACTTACTGCCAGAGCAGCCCCTGCCATCAAAAAGACCATGGCAACTGCCAGCAATGTGGTAATCAATGTTTTACGCATATAGTTTCACCCCCTCTCTAAAATGTAATTTATTATTATGTCTCGGGGAAACTTATTAACTGCTGCTCATTATTGCTCTTTATTGCTCTATATTACTCTTTATTGCTCATTATTATCATCTTCAATTACAAAAGCGGTCAGACGAATGGCCTGCAGCCTGCCGTTATGCCTGTCAACGACAAATATATTCTTATCCTTAGTTACCGCAATGCCATTGGGGAAGTTAAATTCACCGTCATCAACCCCACGACTGCCCATTTCAGCCAGTTTTTTGCCTTCCGGCGAGAATACCTTGATATTAAAATCAAAGGCATCGGCTACATATATATTGCCATCCGGCCCCACCGCAATGTTCCTGGGCAGACCAAATTCGGCTTTGCGGTCATTTATATCCTCCGGTGGCTTGCCAAAGGCCCATTTAAATGCACCCTTGGCATCAAAGGCTTGCAGCCGCTTATTATTTGAATCAGCAACATAGATGGTGCCATCTGCGCCGACATCAATGCCGTTGGGACGATCCAGCTGCCCATTGCCATCCCCCGGCATGCCGAAGGAGCTGACAAATTTGCCCTCTGTGGTGAAGATGGAGATCTCAAAAGGATTGGCAATATATACCTGCCCTTTGGCAACTGCTATGTCGGTGGGAAATATTTCTGTTCTGGCCGGGGCATACGGCCCTTTGGGAAACCAGTCAACAAATCTGCCGGTATTATCAAAAATCTGGATTCGCTTGTTCAGCATGTCGGCCACAAAAATATTGCCGGTCTCATCATCGATGTCAATGCCGTAAGGAAAAGTAAAAGTCCCGGGCTTCCAGGTGGCCTTCGCGCCGGGCTGCGGATGGGCAAGCCCCGCGCCGCCGAATTCAAATAAGAATTCACCGTTTCTGTTAAAGACTACAACCCGGTTGTTTCCTTTATCGGTCACATAAATATTGCTATCGCTGTCGGTAGCTACCGACATGGGGTCATTGAACATAGGCCGGTCGCCCTTCCCCGGACCGTATATACCAAACAGAAACTCAATATTGCCCACAGTTTTCTTTTGGGCGGACTTAATCCCGCCTTTACCGGCCTTGGGGATCATAAAGAAATACATATATAGCAATGCTGCCAGAGCGATTACCAAAATAACGATAACTATTCTTGTGAAAGTTTTTGTATTCATCGTTGACCCCTTTCCAGGACTATTTCAGTCTAGTCAATGCTTCTTTAGCTGTTTTGCTATCAGGCAGGAATCTCAGTACCTCGCGGTATTCCGCGGCAGCAGCGGCTTTGTCGCCCTTTTTCTCCAGGGCTTCAGCCTTTATTAACCGCAGGTTGACAATGGTTCTGTGTATCTCCAGGGCCTTATCCGCCGTTTCCACGGCATCATCATATTTCCCCTGGGCTATGTAAATTTCACTCAGGCCGATAGCTGCCAGTACATGATCCGGTTTCAGGGTTAAAGCCTTGATAAAATATTTTTCAGCCTCCGGCTGATTTTTTTCTTCTTTACTTATCACCCCGAGGTTATACAGCGCGGCCAGGTTTTTCGCATCAATGCCGATAACTTCCAGGTATTGGGCTTTGGACTTGTCAAACTGTTTGGCTCTTTGATAAGCATAAGCCAGGCCCAGCCGGGCATCAGCATCCTGAGGATTGGTATTGACCATTTCTTCTAAAATAGTCATTTCATTTTGCAGCGGCTCAACTGTCGGTTCCCGTACCAAATGCTTTTTTGCGGTTAATAAGCCCATTATTACTACTGCAAGCAGTAAAATCAAAATAATAGTGGTACTTGGCCTGGATATGCTTTTTTCATTGCTGGCCGGTAAATTTGACAACTCAACCACTCCTGTTCCTGTTTTAATGTTTTAGCTGATGCATGTAACAATTTATCCGGTCTATCGACTTATTTCGACACGGTTCATATTTTTCCCTGCTTTGGTTAGAATAATTTCTAAATAATTTAATACTAAGAGTATTATCGAAAGAGTTATTCTATTTCTTTATATCCTTAGTGCATTTTCCCGCATTATTTTATCTTCCTGCAACTAACGCCGCGCCGAATTACAATGCAAAGAAAAAACAAGGAGCCGCCCAAAACGCTAGTTTTGGAACGACCCCCTGTTTGCTATTAACTCATAATTTTATTTTTTATCACCTATTATTCGTGACCTGCCGCTTTTAGGCGGGCAAGGGCGCGGCGGAGAGCCATTTCCGCACGGACTACGTCGACATCATGAGTACGGTTGGTCAGCCGGTTTTGAGCCCGTTCACGGGCAGCTTTTGCCCGGGCAACGTCGATTTCATCAACTTTCTCGGCTGAGTTAGCCAAGATCACAACTTTGTTGTGATTGACCTCCATAAAGCCGCCGCCGACTACCATCCTAGTCTCTTTGTTATCTTTGATCACCTTAAGAACGCCGATATTCAGTCCTGATACAATGGGCGAGTGCTGCGGTAAAATACCCAGGGAGCCCTCGCTGCCAGGCACCACAACAAACTCCGCATCTTCACTGTATACATTGCGTTCCGGTGTGACGATATCAACCAGCAGATTATTATCCGCCATCTTATTCACCCTCTAACTCTTTACCCTTGGCCACCGCCTCATCAATAGAGCCTACCATGAGGAAGGCGTGCTCCGGAATATTGTCGTGTTTTCCATCGACAATCTCCTTAAATCCGCGGATGGTCTCTTTCAGGGGTACATACTTACCGGGGGTGCCGGTGAAGTTTTCAGCTACGAAAAATGGCTGGGACAGGAACCGCTGAATCTTCCGGGCCCGGGCAACAGTTATCTTATCTTCGTCGGACAATTCATCCATACCAAGGATAGCGATGATATCCTGAAGCTCTTTATACTTCTGCAGGATACCCTGAACAGCACGGGCGACGTTATAATGCTCTTCGCCAACTACCCGCGGGTCAAGAACCCGGGAAGTAGAATCAAGCGGATCCACCGCCGGGTAAATGCCAATCTCAACCAGTGCCCGGCTCAATACGGTGGTGGCATCCAGGTGGGCAAAGGCAGTTGCCGGAGCAGGGTCAGTCAAGTCATCCGCCGGCACATAAATAGCCTGTACGGAAGTAATGGAACCTTTTTTGGTGGAAGTAATCCGCTCCTGCAGAGTACCCATTTCAGTTGCCAGAGTAGGCTGATAACCAACCGCCGAAGGCATCCGGCCCAGGAGCGCGGACACCTCGGAGCCGGCCTGGGTGAAACGGAAAATGTTGTCTACGAAGAGCAGCACGTCCTGTCCTTCTTCATCACGGAAGAACTCGGCCACCGTAAGACCGGTCAGACCAACCCGGAGACGGGCACCAGGCGGCTCGTTCATCTGACCAAACACCATGGCGGTCTTGTCAATAACGCCCCCGCCAATCATTTCATGGTAAAGGTCATTACCTTCCCGAGTCCGCTCACCAACACCGGCAAATACGGAAAACCCGCCGTGTTCGTAAGCAATGTTCCGAATCAGTTCCATAATCAAAACGGTTTTACCAACACCGGCACCGCCGAAGAGGCCGATTTTACCACCCTTGGCATATGGCGCCAACAGGTCAACTACCTTGATTCCGGTCTCCAGAACCTCAGTGGAGGTCTCCTGCTCTTCAAAAGACGGAGCAGGCCGGTGAATGGGATAAGTTTTCTCGGCTACAATGGCACCCTTGTTGTCGATAGGTTCACCAAGGACGTTCATTAATCGTCCCAGAGCCGGTCGGCCAACAGGAATGGTAATGGGGGCGCCAGTATCAACAGCGTTCATGCCGCGAACCAGGCCATCCGTAGTGCTCATGGCAACTGTCCGGACCATGTTATTGCCAAGGTGCTGGGCAACTTCCAGGGTAATGTTCAGTTCAATGGTGGATTTAACGGCATCCTGGTCGGCACTGGTAATTTTAATAGCATTGTATATATTGGGCAATTTGCCGGGCGCGAACTCAATGTCCACCGCCGGGCCAACTACCTGCACAACTCTACCTACGTTCATTTAGCCTTTTCCCTCCAATCATATTTAGTCTAGTGCGTTGGCACCGCCGACAATCTCGGAAATCTCTTTGGTAATTGCCGCCTGTCTGGCCCGGTTAAGGGACAGGGTCAATCTGTCAATAAGGTCGGCGGCAGCATCCGTTGCAGAGCTCATTGCGGTCATCTTAGCGCCAAGTTCACTGGCCTTAGACTCCAGGAGCGCCCTGTAAACCGTAGTTTCCACGTATGTCGGCAGTAACTCATTGAGCAGCTCTTCAGGTGTCGGTTCGTAAATATAATCCACCCGGGCAGCACCTTCACCCTCAGCCGGCGGTTCCGCAGGCAGCAGCTTCATGGTTGTAGGCCGCTGGGTCATTGCTGAGACAAACTCCGTGAAAACCAGGTAGACCTCATCAAAAACCTGCTTTTCATAATAGTTAATCAGGATTTGCGATATTTCCCTGGCCAAACTATATGGTATCTCTTCGCCAATACCTACAAATTCAGTCTTAATGTCAAAACCGCGGCGCCGGAAATAATCCCGGCCTTTCCGGCCAATAGTCGTCAAGCTGACATTTTGCAGGGCCGCCAGTTCACTGTGCGCCTTACGCAACACATTAGCGTTATAGCCACCACACAAACCGCGGTCGGCAGTAATAATTACATATAAAACATTCTTTACCGGACGTACTTCCAATAACGGGTGGGAAACCCCGGAGTTGGAAATCGCCAGGCGCGCCAACACTTCCTTAATCTTGGCGGCAAAGGGACGGGATGCAATAACCCGCTCCTGGCTTTTGCGAAGTTTTGCCGCGGCAACCATTTTCATTGCCTTGGTGATTTGCTGAGTACTTTTGATACTCTTAATCCTGCGTCGTATATCACGCGCGCTTGCCATGCCGATTTCTCACCACCTTTACATGCCAAAATACAATTTAGGCAAACATCTTCTTAAACTCAAGAATGGCTGATTTCAGCTTATCAATAAGTTCGTCGCTTAAAACACCCTTTTCAGCGATTTCCTTTGGAATTTCCGGCTTGGCTGAACGCATGAATTTGAGGAAATCTTCTTCAAACCTGCGCACTTTGTCCAACTCCAGATCATCCAGGTAACCATTAACAGCCGTAAAAATAACTATTACCTGGTCTTCAATACTCAAAGGCACATACTGCCCCTGCTTCAGTGTCTCTACCAACCGCTCACCGCGGGTTAACCGAGCCTGAGTGGATTTATCCAGGTCAGAACCAAACTGGGCAAATGCCGCCAGCTCACGGAACTGGGCCAGGTCTATCCGCAAACGTCCGGCTACCTGCCTCATGGCTTTAACCTGAGCGGCGCCGCCTACCCGGGATACGGATATCCCTGCGTTAATGGCAGGGCGTACACCGGAGTTGAAAAGGTCGGACTCCAGGAATATCTGTCCATCGGTAATGGAAATAACGTTAGTCGGAATATACGCGGATACGTCACCGGCCTGGGTTTCGATAATCGGCAGGGCCGTTATGGAACCGGCACCAAAATCATCATTGAGTTTAACAGCACGTTCCAACAGGCGGGAATGGAGATAGAAAACGTCCCCCGGGTAAGCTTCGCGACCCGGCGGCCGGCGCAGCAAGAGGGATAATTCCCGGTAAGCGGCGGCCTGCTTGGTCAGGTCATCGTATATAATCAATACATGTTTGCCCTGGTATAGGAATTCCTCAGCCATAGCACATCCGGCATAAGGTGCGATGTAAAGCATAGGCGCGGGCTCGCTGGCTGTTGCCGACACCACGATGGTATAGTCCATAGCGCCATTGGATTCCAAAGTTTTAACAACGTTAGCCACAGTAGAGTTCTTCTGGCCAATGGCTACATAAATACAAATAACATCGGTACTTTTCTGATTGATAATGGTATCTACCGCCAGTGCCGTCTTACCGGTCTGCCGGTCGCCGATAATCAATTCCCGCTGACCGCGGCCGATGGGCACCATGGAGTCAATGGCTTTATACCCTGTCTGCAGCGGCTGATGCACGGATTTCCGCTCGATAACCCTTTCCGCCCGGGGTTCCACAGGACGGAACTTAGTTGAATTTTTCGGTCCTTTACCGTCCACGGGCTGACCCATAGAGTTAACTACCCGGCCAATCATTTCGTCCCCTACGGGAACTTCCACAATCCGGCCGGTTCTCTTAACTGTATCCCCTTCACGAATCTGGGTGTAGGGACCCATGACAACGCAACCAATGCTGTCTTCATCGAGGTTGAGGGCCATACCGTAAACGCCGCCGGGGAATTCAAGCAACTCACCGGACATAGCTTTTTCCAAACCATAAATCCGAGCGATACCGTCACCAACCTGTATTACTGTGCCAACGTCGGAGATTTCCACTTCGGTCTTATATTTTTCGATCTGTTGCTTGATTATAGAACTGATCTCTTCCGGTCTCAGTTTCATTTTAGTTCCTCACCCCTATCTCCTTAACTTGGATTTGCATTAGTTTTTCTTTTAACCGGCCCAAACGACGGAATAGACTGCCGTCGATGACCTTGTCACCTATACGCACCACAACCCCACCGATAAGGCTGGGGTCCACTTCATTGGCCAGCCGGATATTTTTTCCGGTTACCTTAAATAATTTCTGCTCCAAAACCTTTAAGTCGTCTTCCGCCAATGCAGTAGCCGACCGCACCTGCACATCGGCAATGTTTCTGGCCTCATTGGCATAAACGACAAATGCTTGGTAAATCTCCTGCAAGTACGTAATGCGAAACTTATCAATTACGTAACTCAGGAAATTTATTGTCGTTTCCGAAAGCACGCCGGAAAATACCTCATTGACCAGGGTCTTCTTATCCCGCGGATCAACCAACTGGTGATTCATCAGGATTTTTAGCTCGTTGCTGCTGTTGATAGTATCTACAACTTGTTGCAGTTCCAGCTGCAACTGATCAAGCAGATTTTTTTCCAGGGCAATCGCAAAAAAAGCTTGGGCATAACGCCGGGCAACGGCATTTTCTATCATTGCAGATCGCCCACCTCTTCTACAAACTCTTTTACCAATTTTGCGTGATCTTCTACAGTAATAGTTTTACCGATTACCTTCCCGGCCGCCAGCACAGCCAGGGTAGCTACCTCATCCCGCAGTGCCGCCACTGCCCGATCCCGCTCGCGGGCAATTTCTTCCTGCGCCCGCTGGATGGCTTTGGTGGCTTCATTCTGAGCACTGGTGACAATCTCCTGCTTCACTTCCTCACCAAGCTTAGTGGCTTTGGCAATAATATCCTGAGCCTCCTGCCTGGCTTCAGCGAGACGGGTTTCATAGTCTTTTCGCAGCTTTTCCGCTTCAGTTTTGGCGGTTTCTGCATTAGTGATTGCTTCTTCAATAGCATTCTTACGCTCATCAAGCATCTGTAGCAAGGGCTTGTATAATAACTTCTTCAAAATAAAGAGCAAAACTAAAAAGTTAACAATAGACCAAAGAAATTTTCCGGTCTGAAAACCCAGGGCCTCCAACATCTGATAACCCCCTCTCTGCATCAGTCAAAACGCATGTTTTTAGGCGAAAAGAGACCAAGGTAATACCTTCCCTGATCTCTGTCGCCTTAGTCGATATTACTTCAAAAAAATTTTTAAGTGCAGACTAGCCAATCTTGTTAATCAGCATGAACGCGATCAAAAGACCATAAATAGTTAATGTCTCCATGAATGCCAAAGCAATAAACAGCAAAGTTCTGATAGTACCACTTACTTCCGGCTGACGGGCAATACTTTCGAAAGCCTTACCGGATGCAATACCTTGACCGATACCGGCGCCAACAGCGGCGATACCCACAGCAAAACCTGCACCCATGGCAATCAAACCACCTACTAAACCTTCCATTGATATTTCACCCCCTTCACGAGAATTATAAACCAAAGGCCTTTAATGATGTTCTTCAGTAGCTGCCGCAATATATGTGGAAGCTAACAGTGTGAAAACGAAAGCCTGAATGGCTCCCATCAAAACACCTAAAAGCATAATCGGCACCGGAAGCAGGAACGGCATCATTGCAGCGAGTTCTTGCTTGATTATCAACTCCCCGGAAACGTTACCGTATAGACGAAGTGATAGCGATACGGGACGAACCAGTTCTTCAATGATGTTGAGGATGAAAAGGAATGCCATGGGTTGAAAAAAGTGCTTAAAAAACCCAATCCCCTTGGCCCGGATGCCAAAATAAAAAATAGAAATAAACACTAGAATCGAAAAACCGGCAGTAATACTAATGTTATTGGTCGGCGGCACAAAACCGGGAATCATCTTGGCCCAGGGGATTAATCCCGTATAGTTGGAAAATAAGATGAACAGGAAAAAAGTAAACAAAAATGGTCCATACATGCGAATTCTTTTTTCTCCCATAATACCGCCAAAAAACTCATATAACCCGCCTACTAGAAATTCTACGATGTTTTGTAAACCAGCGGGGACTCTTTTCATGTTTTTGGTGGCCAAAAAAGATATCAGAGCCAATAGAGCCATTATTACCCATGATGTAATAACAAAATCATATATCGGCACCACAAAATCTGTTCCCGGTACGGCTATCTCCGCAAAAAGCTTTTCTTGACCAGGCGCTGCCATTATTCCACCTCCTTCGCTTCAGCCAGCTATAATTGATTATGTATAAAAATTGCATAATACCACTAAAACCAATTGTTGGTATCCTTAAACCGGTCATCCGTATCCTTAAACCGGTCATCGTAGTCAAGACCGGGGAAACGCAAACCTTCCTGTTCTTCCTTGGGCTTGTTGACCGCCCCTTCCGAGATACGCGGCGGTGGTGCCGCAGCTGGCGTTTTGGGGTCCCACCTTTTATCCCGGGTATCCATCACCACAACGACCCCCATAATCATCTTGGGAATCAGCAACCCGACAAAAGTACCTACCGAAAAATAAAACGGGCTGCGAGGAATAACCAGATATAAGATAACAACCAGGATCCAAAATCGAACGTGATAACCGGCAAAACTTAAGACCTTAGCCAAATCAGGAGAGGTGGCACGAAATGCGATATCAATAATAATACCGACAACCCGATAGTTGACTATGCTGACTACGACCCCAAAAACCAACCCGTACGCAAACGTCTTACCACCCAATATATATGACAGACCGCCAATCAGGAGTGTTACGCCAACGGTCCACTTAGCAATTGTCCATTGCACCCGGGGTGTGTCAACAGCCATGCCTAGTCCTCCCCCTTTTTGGGAAAGGTCAGGTTGTACAAGGATCGCATGCCTGCCGCCGTTCCCAGGAGAAACATAATTATCGTTAACCAGGGTTTAGTGCCAAAGTATCCATCCAGCCAGGTGCCTGCATAATACCCGAAGAGAACCGAGGCAACCATGGTAAACCCGGCGGACATTATCATGCCCACGGCCTTGTACCCCTGGTAGTCATCCTTTTTCATATGCTCACCCTCTTATGGGCTTTTATAAAGAACTGAATTTGCCGGTGGTAGTAGCTTATTTCTATAAATTATATTGCTGATAGGATAAAATATTGCTAATTCTCAAAATTTTTTGAAACCGGCTGCCCTAGAAAAAGACATAACATATTCCCTAGCCGTTTCAGGGCTTAGGGATGTATTTTATGTCTCCTTTTCTTAAAATTCAGACGATGTTTTATATTCTATCTTTTTTTACAAAATCCTTTTTTTTGAGGATAAATTTTTAATCTTTTTTTCACAAACCCAATCTTACTATATATCTCCAAACTCGTCCGGCTTGCCGAAGGTTTTCTTGAAATAATACAGCAGCCCATGGCCAATGCGGGCAGATGCCTTGCCATCGCCATAAGGGTTAACCGCATTGGCCATGCGCAGGTACGCCTCCCGGTTGTCCAGCAGCCGGCAGCATGCCGCCAGCACTTTTGTCATGTCGGTGCCCACCATTTCCACTGTACCGGCGGCAATAGCCTCGGGGCGTTCCGTAGTGTCCCGCAAGACAAGCACCGGTTTGCCCAGGGAAGGCGCTTCTTCCTGCAGCCCCCCGGAGTCGGTCAGGACAATGTGGGACTTGTTCATCAGGTTGACGAAGGGCTCGTAATCAAGAGGGTCAACCAGGTGCACCCGGTCTGTAGCACCTAATATTTCCATTACTATTTGCCTGACGCGGGGATTTTTATGCACCGGGAAAACAATTTCCACATCCGGATAATGCCTGATCACTGCCGCCAGCGCCTGATAAACGTTACGCAGCGGCTCGCCAAGGTTTTCCCGGCGATGGGTGGTAACCAGCAGGATTCTTTTTTGGCTGTAATCAATGCTCTGCAATGCCGGATCAGTAAATCTAAACTCTTCCTTAACCGTATCCATCAGGGCGTCTATGACCGTATTGCCGGTGACGAAAATATGCTCCGGCGGCACTCCTTCCCGGAGCAGGTTGGCCCGGGACGTAGGTGTAGGGGCAAAATGCAGGTCGGCTATAGCGCCGGTAAGCTTGCGGTTCATTTCTTCCGGAAACGGGGAATGCTTATTACCGGTGCGCAAACCGGCTTCCACATGAGCTACCGGTATTTGCCGGTAAAAAGCGGCCAAACCAGCTACAAAAGTGGTGGTAGTATCGCCGTGGACCAGCACAATATCCGGATTTTCCTGTTCTAAAACGGCCTGCAGCCCGGTCAGTGCCCGAACGGTAACATCATAAAGGGTCTGATTAGGCAGCATGATATTGAGGTCATGGTCCGGCACAATTTTGAACAGCGCCAGCACCTGATCCAGCATTTCTCTGTGCTGGGCGGTTACAGCCACCTTGCAGCTGATCTGGTGCGGGCGTTTTTGCAGTTCTTTTACCAGCGGTGCCATTTTGATGGCCTCCGGTCTGGTGCCAAAGACGGCAAGGGCTTTAATTATACTCATATGTTTGATACCTCGCTAGGGGCGCAATGCCCGTTCCAATATAGTTAACCTGTGAAATTCCGGTACCCCAAATCAACTTACGTATAGCGGGTACTTTTTAACCAATGCGGCTGCCATCGCGCCGGCTTTGAATAACTGGTCCCGGTCGCTGCGGTTAGTAATGGCAACATTAAGGATTTCCGCTATTTCCTGCATGTCGTCTTCCTGCATACCCCTGCTGGTAACTGCCGGCGTGCCGACTCTGATGCCGCTGGTGATAAAAGGACTCTGCGGGTCAAAAGGAATGGCGTTCTTATTTACAGTAATACCCACTTCATCTAACAGGTGCTCAGCCTCTTTACCGGTAATGTTTTTATTTCTAAGGTCTATCAGCAATAAATGGTTATCGGTACCGCCAGACACCAGGTTAAACCCTCTTGCCAGCAGCGCGGCAGCCAGGGCTTTGGCATTTTGCACCACCCGCTGCTGATAAACCCGGAATTCAGGCTGCAGGGCTTCCTGGAAGGCAACGGCCTTAGCGGCAATAACATGCATCAACGGACCACCCTGGATGCCGGGAAATATCGCTTTGTCAATGGCCGGGCCATACTTCTCCCGGCACAGAATCATGCCGCCCCGCGGCCCGCGCAGGGTTTTATGGGTAGTGGTAGTAACATAGTCCGCATAAGGCACCGGGCTAGGATGCAGTCCGGCGGCAACCAGACCGGCGATATGCGCCATATCTACCATAAGTAACGCACCAAGCTCTTCGGCAATTTCTTTTAACTGGTGAAAATCTATTATCCTGGGGTATGCGCTGGCACCGGCCACAATCATTTTAGGTTTATGCTGGTGGGCCAGGCCAAAAAGCTTTTCGTAATTGATTTTGCTGGTTTCTGGTTCCACTCCGTAAGCAATAAAGTTGTAATACTTACCGGAGATGTTTACCGGACTGCCGTGGGTTAAATGCCCGCCATGAGCCAAACTCATGCCGAGAACGGTGTCGCCGGGTTCCAGGGCGGCAAAGTAAACAGCCATGTTGGCCTGAGCACCGGAATGGGCTTGGACATTGGCGTATTCGGCGCCAAAAAGCTTTTTGGCCCGGTCAATGGCCAGCCGTTCCACCACGTCAACACACTCGCAGCCGCCATAATAACGTTTGCCGGGATATCCTTCAGCATACTTATTGGTTAGAACAGTGCCCTGTGCGGCCATCACCGCCCGGCTCACAAAGTTTTCCGAGGCAATAAGTTCAATTTTACTTTGCTGGCGCCGTTGTTCATCGGCCACCGCATCCGCTACTTCAGGGTCAACCTGCCTGATATAATTGAGTTCATCCACCTTACTTTTCCTCCCTGTATTACGATAATGCTTCTATTTTTTCTAACCGCCGGACATGCCGCCCGCCGGCAAACTCTGCGCCCAGCCAAACTTTGACAACGTCCCGAGCCAGCCCCGGGCCAATTACCCGCTCGCCCATGGTCAGGATATTCGCGTCATTATGCTCCCGGGCCGCCCGGGCAGAAAATGTATCGTGACAAAGGGCGGCTCTAATGCCGCGCATTTTATTGGCGGCAATACCAATACCGATACCGGTGCCACAAATCAGGATACCGCGTTGAAATTCACCGGACTGCACAGCTTTGGCAACTTCGCGGGCTATATCCGGATAATCTACCGGGTCTTCCGTATAAGTGCCAAAATCTCTGAATGCAAAGCCTGCTTCCGTAAGTAACTTTACTACTTCCGCTTTTAATTTGTACCCTCCGTGATCGGCCCCAATGGCGATTTTCAACGGAGTCACCTCCAAAATATTTTTCTGCATAACAATCATAATTTCTACAAAAATTTATGTTTCCCTTTTTTTAACCTTACTCTGAAAGAAATTTTCGACAATAGTTTTAGTGTTGATCTTTTATTGTTTTATATTGATCATTTACTATTTTATGTAGCGCATTGACAATCAGTGCCCTCATTTCTTGGGCACAACGCTGATAAGCTGCCACCGGGCGGCCATAAGGGTCGTCAATATCACCGGACCGATGGCCGGAATCGCCGCCGGCACCGATACCGGCATCGATACCGGACCCGCAGCCGGCAAACTCCGCCAGGGTAAAAGCTTTGCCTGCGGCCGCCGGGAAACGGGCCAGCAAAAGCTGTTTATGTTGACCGGTCATGGTTAAAATCAGGCCGGCAGTCTCCAGCAATTGCTCCGAAACCTGCTCTGCCCGGTGCGCAGAAATATCAATACCGCTGTCCCGCATGGCTGCTATGGCCTGAGGGGACGCCGGCTGATCAGGCTGGAACACGGCCAGACCAGCAGAAAAAAACTGCAGCCCCCGGTCAGGCGCAAATGTTTCCGTCCATTGGCGGGCCAGGGCTTCAGCCATGGCGCTCCGGCAGGTATTACCGGTACAGATGAACAGAATTTTTGGCACTTGCCCCACTCCCTTTAGATATTAAAGATAATTTTCAGGCCAGCTCCAAGGGCCCCCGCCAATGCAAAAACAGTCGGTAAATCCACGGTTCTTCCTCCCTTTATAACTGCCCGCTTGCTGCCTTTAGTATATGTACAGGCCGGCAATTTCAGGTGAGGAAGTTTTATCCTGTGCATTCAAAATGACGTTTCAACGGCTAATAACGTTACCGCCGGCTGCTTTGGCAAGCCGGTTCATAACTGCAGCACCCAGGCCGGCGGAGGGAAATCCTTCGCAGATTATCATAGCCACTTCTTTTTGGTCCATCTGCCTTAATGCACCGTATATACTTCGCGAAACTGCAGCAAGGTCTGCTCTGCTACCGAGGGATAATACTTCGTCAGCAGTATAGAAAGCCGCCGTTTCTTCGGTTGCCAGAATGCCCACTCGCCGCCCTTCCCATTGCAGAGCTTTGGCCATTTTATCAATACGCTGCCGCATGACGGCAAGGTCGGCAATGTTCACAACAACCATTTGGGCATAGGGCGCGTAATGAGTATATTTCATGCCCGGCGACCGGGGTGCGGTGGTGTTGGCGTCCGGTGAGCCATCACCCGACGGGCCGGCTGCTGCAGCTACATGGCCCAAAACCCCCGCCAATTCTTCCCGGGTTATTCCGCCCGGCCTTAAAATAACCGGCGATTCCCCGGTCAGATCAAGCACGGTGGATTCTACCCCCACCCGGCACGGACCGGCATCAAGCACGGCATCAACCCGGCCGCGCAAATCTTCCAGTACATGCGCCGCCGTTGTCGGACTGGGCCGCCCGGATATATTAGCGCTGGGTGCCGCCACCGGCACGCCGGTGGCTCTAATGAGTGCCAAAGCCACAGGATGATCCGGCATCCTTACTGCAACGGTATTCAGGCCACCGGTAACGATATCCGGAATAGCCGGCTGCCCGGGCAGCACAACGGTTAGCGGTCCGGGCCAAAAAGCTTCTGTCGCCCGCCTGGCCGGGACAGTGATATGCAAAGCCAGGTCGGTCAGCATGGCCGGGTCGGCAATATGCACAATCAACGGGTTGTCGGCCGGCCGGCCTTTGGCCCGAAAAATAGCTGCCACGGCCCCGGCATCCAGAGCGTTAGCCCCCAGACCGTAAACTGTTTCCGTAGGAAAAGCCACCGTGCCGCCACCGCGGATAATCTCCGCTGCCTGGGCAATTATCTGCGGATCGGGGTTTTGGGCATCTATTTTCATATATAGAGTCTGCTCAGGCATTTCCGGCACCTCACTTAATGCTAAGTCATTTATGAGTTACTGCCGCCGGCAGAAGAAGCGGCAGCTTTCTTTGGCAGCGCCAGCTTCAGCAAGGGCGGAGTAACAATAGTTGATACCAATACCATAGTTACTATAGCAGTATATAAAGGCTGGTCAATCAGTTGCCGAGCCAGGCCAATGCTGGCAATAATCAGGGCAATTTCACCCCGGGAAACCATACCGGTACCAATTGCCAGGGAATCGCGAAAATTAAAACCGGCCACCTTGGCGCCCACACCGCAGCCAATAATTTTGGTGAATACGGCAATCAGCGTAAGCACCACCACAAAAGTCCAACCGGCACCAAGGCTTTTAACCTGAGCCACCAAACCTATACTGATAAAAAAGACCGGCACCAGGAAAGAGTAGCCGACGGCCTCTATCCGCCGGGTCACTTGCTCCCGAAACTCAGTCATGCCGATTAAAAGGCCGGCAATATAAGAACCGGTAATGTTGGCTACCCCGCTCTCCTCCGCCAGAAAGGCCAGCATAAACGCAAATACCAGTGCCGCCGCCGCTAGGCTTTCGGTCACCGGCAGCTTGGCAGTCCAAGTCAGCAAAGGACGAATAATTCTTTTCCCGACCATTAAAGAAATCAGGAAAAACGCCACCATTTTGGCAATGACAATTCCCACTGCGGCAATGCCGCCACTGGTACCGGCGGCCAAGCCCAATACCAGGGTAAGCACTACGATACCCAGCACATCGTCAATCACTGCCGCCCCCAAAATTGTCATCCCAATAGGCGACTGCAGCCTTCCCAGTTCCCGCAAGGTTTGGGCAGATATACTGACACTGGTGGCAGTCAAAACAGTACCAATGAATAAAGCCACTAAAAGCGGTGCCCCGGTCTGCCAGACAAACAGGGTGCCTATGCCCATAGGCAGTATCACGCCGCCTAAAGCAGCAACAGTGGAACCATAACCGGCTTTTTTAAACTCCGCTACATCCGTTTCCAGCCCAGCCAGGAACATCAGGATAATAACCCCGATTTCCGCCAAAGCTTTGATTAATTCGCCGGGCTGCAATAATCCAAGCAAGGAGGGCCCGATGATTATGCCGATTAACAGTTTGCCGAAAACCGTTGGCTGGTTCAGCTTGGCGCTTAATACACCGGAAAGCTTGGTGGCCGCTATGATTAGTGCCAGTTGCAGCAGCATACTGGAGTTTATCTGATGCTGTAATTCCTGATATAGACTTACCAATCTCGATCACCTCTTGGTTTCTGCCCGCACTATTCTCTCAAGCCCGGCATAATCATGTTTAATGTCTATCCGGGTAAATGCTTTATATTTTGCCAACTCCCCGGCCAACGCCGGTGCCTGTCCGGGGCCGATTTCCATCAGCAATACGCCCCCCGGTGCCAGTAATTCTATCGCCCGGGGCAGCAGCGACCGGTACAAGTCCAGGCCGTCGATCCCGCCAAACAATGCTTGGTGGGGTTCATAGGCCCGTACGTCCACCGGCAGGTTTTGTTTATCCCCGGCAGGAATGTACGGTAAATTGGCTGTAATACAGTCGGCCTGTACCGGCAATCCCTGCAGCGGTTCAAGCAGATGGCCCTGAAAAAACGTAATTTGGCCGGCCGCTCCCAGGTCGGCCGCATTTTGCCGCGCATAAACCAGCGCGGCTGCAGAAACGTCAACTGCGTATACCTGCACCGCAGATAAAAAACAGGCCACGGAAACAGCAATGGCCCCGCTGCCTGTTCCCACGTCAATCACAACGCCGGGTTCAAGACGCAGGGCCTCTTCTACTAAAAGTTCCGTCTCCGGCCGGGGAATCAAAACGCCCGGACCTACCCGAAACTTCAGTGCCATAAATTCTTTGTACCCGGTTAGGTAAGCTACCGGCTTACCCTTGCCCCGTTCGTCAATCAGCTTTTGAAATTCCGACAGTTGCGAAGGTGTCAAAGTCCTATCCGGATCAAGAAATAGGAGCAGCCTTTCAACACCCAGCATATGGGCCATCAATACCTCGGCGTCCAGCCGCGGCGCCTCCGCGACCCGCTGCTGCCGAAGGCCGGCGGCAGCCTCAAGCAGGACTTTTTTTACAGTATTGTCACTAAACACGGCAATTACTCCACCTGCTTTAATTTTTCCGCCTGGTCGGTGGTAATCAGGGATTCTACGATTTCATCAAGTTCGCCCTGCAGAATCATTTCCAGCTTATGCAAAGTCAACCCAATGCGGTGGTCAGTGACCCGTCCCTGCGGAAAATTATAGGTTCTGATCCGTTCACTGCGGTCACCTGAGCCGACCTGACTTTTCCGGGCATTGGCCATTTGGGCATGTTGTTCTTCCTGAGCTTTGTCCAACAGCCGGGCCCGCAATACGCGCATGGCTTTATCTTTGTTTTTATGTTGTGATTTTTCATCCTGGCAGGAAACCACCAGCCCGGTAGGCAGGTGGGTAATCCGCACGGCCGACTGGGTGGTATTAACCGACTGGCCACCTGGCCCGCTGGAACAGAAGACGTCAATCCTTAAATCATTTGGGTTGATATCAACATCCACTTCTTCCGCTTCGGGCAGCACGGCCACCGTTACAGCAGATGTATGAATCCGGCCGGAGGACTCGGTTTCCGGCACCCGCTGGACCCGGTGGGCGCCGCTTTCAAACTTGAGGCGGCTATATGCACCCTGACCCTCAATAAGAAAAACAACTTCCTTAAACCCGCCAATATCGGTATAGTTGGAGCTCAGCATCTCGGTGCGCCAGCCTCTGGTTTCGGCATAACGGGAATACATGCGAAAAAGTTCGCCCGCAAACAGGGCCGCTTCTTCGCCACCCGTACCTGCTCTGATTTCCATGATAACGTTTTTGTCATCGCTAGGGTCCCTAGGCAGTAGCAGAATTTTTAATCTTTGAGCCAGCTCTGCTTCTTTTGTGGTCAGTTCATCCAGTTCCGCTTCCACCATTTTGCGAAAATCGTCATCAAGTTTTTCGGCCAGCATTTCCCTGGCATCGGCAATTCCAAGCTGGGCATTTTTATATTCTCTGAATACCGTTATTATTTCCGTTAGACCGGCGTGAGACTTGGCATGTTTTTGCCATTCCGCTTGGTTGCCGATAACTGCGGGATCGCTTAACAGAGTTGCCAGTGCTTCATATTTGTCTTCCAAATGCTGTAGTTTGTCCAACATTTTAATGTGACTCCTTCCGGCATAATTCTTCTTCAGGCGCCGGTAAAATGGCGGTAAGGGCCTTAATCGCTACTTCCACCTGGCCGTCGTCCGGCTCCCGGGTGGTCAGTTTTTGCAGCCATAAGCCAGGGATAATTATTATCTTCATCAACGGCGATTGAGCGTATTTCCCTGATAATTTAATAATTTCATAAGATATGCCGGCCACAACGGGCAGCAGCGCAATCTTTGCCGCAATGCGCACCAATAGCGTCGGCTTGCCCAAAAAACTAAAAAGAAAAATCATTATCACCATTACAATGAGCAAAAAACTGGTGCCGCACCGCGGATGCAAGGTGGAGTGTTTTTGCACATTGGTTATCGTAAGTTCTTCCCCGGCTTCAAAGGTATGAATTACCTTATGCTCGGCACCATGATACTGAAAAACCCGCTGGATGTCCTGCATGCGGGAAATAACCAGCACATAAATCAGGAATATGCTAATGCGCACCATGCCTTCAAGAAAATTAACCAAGTAAACACTTTCGATGCCATATAATAACCTGGCAATAGATGCTGGGGTAACCACAAACAACAAGATGCCTAAACCCATGGCAACCGCTATGGTAGCAGTCATCTCCCAGTTACTGAGTTCCTCCTCTTCGGTCTCAGCCGCCTGGCTGGCCGAAAATGTCAGGGCCTGCATACCGATAATCAGCGACTCGAAAAGGTTTACCGTACCGCGCAAAAAAGGCCATTTCAAAAAAGGCAGGCGCTTGGTGATGGAATTAATCGGCCTTTCTTCCAAAATGATTTCGTTATCCGGTTTTCGAACAGCAATGGCTAGTTCCTCAGGGCCCCGCATCATGACACCCTCGATTAACGCCTGCCCGCCGTACTGACATGCCCCCAAAACTAACAACTCCTTACTGTAACGAACTAAATTATATTTTCCGGCAGTGAAAAAGAGCAGAGCATTTTTGCTCTGCCATGCCTTTTACATCCCATATTTTTTCTTAAACTTCTCAACCCGACCGCCGGTGTCAACCAGTCTTTGTTTACCCGTATAGAAGGGGTGGCATTTGGAGCAAATCTCCACCTTAAGTTCCTTTTTAGTCGAACCGGTGGTAAATTTTTCACCACAGGCACAATGTACGGTAACTTCCTGGTATTTGGGATGGATCTCGTTTTTCACAGCCTTCACCTCTTTTCAAAATAAATCCTAGAGTAGATTTTATACTTTTCAACTGTGCAAGTCAACATTCAATATTATAGCATACCCGGTTTTCTTTGGCAATATCTATCCTCAGCGGCCCCTAATCCCGTACCGGGTGTGTAAAATTACCGATTTGCAGGTGCGGCAGTTCCTGTTTCAGAATTTCGATCAAAGCCGCAATACCCAGAATTTCATCATCCTCTATAGAAATGGCCTGCCAAAGGTGATCGGGGTCAATGTTGAGATTACGAAACTGCACCATATCCACCGGGTGCTGCCGAAAAAATTCTACCCAGGCGCCAAGTTCTTCCGACCTGTCGGTGAGTCCCGGCAACGTCAATAGATTGACAGAAACGAATAACCCGCAGCTTTTAGCTGCTGCGATGGAGCGGTATACGTCGGCGAGCTGATACTGCGGCCGGTTGTACGCATTGTAAATATGTTCCCGGGGACTGATCATGCTGACCCGGACAGCGTCCAGACCGGCGGCGGCCATCTGCCGGATGCCCGCTGTGCAGCCGGCGTTAGTATTGATGTTCACCGTCCCCCGAGCCGTTTGCCGGCGCACGGCAATAATTGCTTCGGCAACGGTTGCCGCCGCCAGGGCAGGTTCCCCTTCGCAGCCTTGCCCAAAACTAACGATTGCACCGTCACCTGCTTGCAGATGAGCGGTCATGATTTCCGTAATTTCCCGCACTGCCGGCCAAAAATCAATCCTATGCTGTGGTGACGGACAGCATTCCGCCGGCTGCAGGGAAATACAGCCAAGACATTGGGCATTGCAGACAGGGGAAACGGGAAGCCCCCCTTCCCAACGCCGGTAAAAAATGTTCTGCGCGGTAAAACAGGCGTATTCAATGGCACAACGGGAAAGCTGCCGGATTATCCGGTTGCCCGGAAATTCTTCCTGTCTTTGCCGGACTAAATCCGGTAGATCTTCTGTATTATAATGTTTGGGCTGCCATCTCTTGTTTTCATCAGTCGGCACTGCTGCCGTATAAATTTGGCCGTCGCGAAACCCCACTGCCGCATAGCCTAAAAGCGGCAGGGACGCTACCCGGCCGGGCCGGTAAAAGGCCGGCAGCAGGGTGCGGGTATAGCCCTGGGGTAATAATGCACCTACGGCAAAAGCAGGGCCGGTGGAGGCAGCTTCTTGCAGCGGGGCTGGTTTGCCTGCCGTCATACCCACGGGTAGGCGCTCCGGCAGCAGGGTCAGGGTGGCACCGTCAGGCAAAGGTATCATTTCATTGTCCAGCGGCTCCGCATAACGGTCGCCGGTACGTCCAACGAGCCCAAGAACCGGATGGTCGTACAACCGGCCCCGGGCATCAGCGTACATCATTTTAAACATCAGAATCAACCTCACAGTTACAGCTTGAATTTGGTCAATACCGTTTTTTGTACACTATTTACTTTATAGATTTCTCCGCCAATGTCAATACGCCAGCCTGGGCGCATACGAATTAAGCCGGCGCTGCCGCCGGCTTAATTCGTAAACCTATGCATATACTTTGGGCCGGTTTGGGCCGGCTAATTTTTCTCCGGCAAATATCGTGCCGGGTTTACCGGCATGCCGCGATACAGCAGTTCAAAATGCAAATGCGGCCCGGTAGAACGCCCGGTATTACCCACCCGGGCAATTTCCCGGCCGGCTGCCACCACTTCGCCCCGATGTACCACAATTTCTGAGTTATGGGCATATAATGTGCGAAGTCCTCCGCCGTGGTTGATAATCACAGTTTGGCCATAGGTACCGCGTTCACCGGCAAAGACTACCTGGCCCCCTTTTACCGCCCGCACAGGCGTGCCTTCCGAGGCAGCAATATCCATTCCTTCATGGCTGCGCCCATCCCGCGGTCCAAAAATAGAGCTTACTACGCCAAAAGTCGGCCAAAGCGGCAGCAGCCAATTATTTTTGGCCAAGGCTGCGCCGGCAATTGATTGGCCAAAGCTGACCGGAATTAAAATTTCTTCGCCGGCCGGCAGGTTATCCGGATTTTCCAGCCGGTTTTCACTGATTATATCATTGATTTCAATATTATATTTGTGGGCTATAGCCCACAAATCCTCACCGGCCACCACCATATGCGGTATATAGCTGCCCCTTGGTATCCGTATTTCCCGGCCGGCCAGGAGTACCCCGTGCAACGGCAAATCATTAATTTCCGCCAGTAAGGCTACAGCAACCTGCCGATCCCGGGCTATGCCCCATAAAGTGTCTCCGGCCTGCACAATATACTTTATATTATTGTCCGCCGATGCCCGAATCAAATCCGGCATGTCAACTGCGACTTTCCGCATCGGCTCGGGTTCGTCATCAGCAATAGCCTGTATCGGCTCCGGTTCGTCATCAGCAATATTCTGTATCGGCTCCGGTTGACTGTCTTCAGTTGCCTGAATCAGCCCCGCGCCCGTGGTAAGCAGTGTTGCCACAACTAATATCCCGGCCACAACCAAATATGTTTTACTTTTTTTGACAATCATTTTCCCACTCCGAAATCCAACCTGTATTTAACAAAATATTTATATCACCCGGTACGCTTCCGCACTTTTGCGCAGCAGCTCGCGGTTTGATTTGGTCTTTTTTAGCATGTCAGCGAGGATCTCAATAGACTCACTGTTGGTTGACTGATTAAAAGCTTTCCGGAAACTCCACATCAGGTCAAGTTCCTCTTTGGAAAGGAGCAGGTCCTCTTTTCTGGTGCCGGAGCGTTTAACATCAATAGCCGGGAATATTCGCCGGTCGGCCAGGCGCCGGTCCAGAATCAGCTCCATATTACCGGTGCCCTTAAACTCCTCGAAAATTACTTCATCCATCCGGCTGCCGGTCTCTACCAACGCGGTGGCAAGAATAGTCAGGCTGCCGCCTTCTTCAATGTTTCTGGCCGCGCCAAAAAACCGCTTGGGTTTATGCAACGCGCTGGGGTCAACACCGCCGGACAAAGTCCGCCCGCTGGGTGGTTCCACTAAGTTATAGGCTCGGGCCAACCGGGTGACACTGTCCAGCAAAATCACTACATCTTTTTTATGTTCTACCAGTCTTTTCGCCCGCTCCAACACCATTTCCGATACCTTGACATGATTTTCGGCAGGTTCGTCAAAAGTGGAACTAATCACCTCACCCCTGACAAACCGCTGAATATCGGTGACCTCTTCCGGGCGCTCATCGATTAAAAGAATTAATAAAACAATATCCGGGTGGTTAGTGGTAATGCTATTGGCGATTTGTTTCAATAACACGGTTTTGCCGGCCTTAGGCGGTGAAACTATCAACCCGCGCTGGCCTTTGCCAATGGGTGCGACAATATCAATCAGACGAGTTGCCGGGGATTCATTGTTAACCTCCAGCGTGATGCGATTGCGCGGGTAAATGGGGGTAAGGGCGTCAAAGTGAATACGCTGCCCTGCTGTTTCAGCATTTAAACCATTAACGTTTTCCACTCGTAACAAAGCATAATATCGTTCACTGTCTTTAGGCGGCCTTACCTGCCCGTGTACCAAATCTCCGGTGCGCAACTCGAACCGCCGGATTTGCGAAGGCGATACATAGATGTCATCGTGGCTGGGCGTATAGCCAAAGGGCCGAAGGAAACCATACCCGTCCGGGAGGATTTCCAAAATCCCCTGAGCCGTCAGCAGACCGTCCTGCTTTGTCCGGTGTTTTAAGATTTCAAAGATCAGTTCTTTTTTGCGTAATTTGTAATAACCCGGTAAATCCATATCCTTTGCCATTTTGTAAAGGTCTGTCAAGGTCTTGATTTCAAGATCAACAGCGTTCAAATAAACCCCTCCTGCTTTGGTAATATCTGTATTATGTCCAAAGCCCTAATATTTTTATACTGCCCGGGAAAGTAAATTTAAAACCCGCCGGCAGATTATTACGCCGGCGGGTCGTATTGTTGCTATATTATATTTGCGGCCGGCAGTTGCTCTATATGGCATATTACTCAGCCTCCAAAGCCTGCCCCCCCGGCTTGTCCACGGCTAATCAGCATCTTTAGCAACCGCAAGCGGTATTTCAGCATAATCAGATATACAACAGAGTATATTACGATACCGAAAACCAGTGAGTTGACAAGGGCGCCGGTAAAAAAAACTTTGCCTATCTTTATAAAAACTTCCAATTTCAAGTCCAGTAATTCAGACCATATTACATGCAGGTCTTTTTTACCCTGGGGCCAAAAAAAGTACCCGGTTGCCAGATTACAGTAAAAAAATACCGGGAACAACGGTTTAAAAATAATATCTCCCAACAGACCGGCAGAAATACTGGACATAGCCAAGCCTGCCAGCAGTCCGGCCAGCGGCACGCCAATGCCGGGGGTGGGATAGAAATTGACACAGGCCCCTATAGCGAAGCCCAGGGCTATTTTTCGGGGCGCGCCCCGAAGCCGGAGAAATTTTATTAAGGTAAGTCTTAACCGTCGCAGCACGCCAAACCTCCGCAAGCTCAAGTGTTTCAGTTCAACCGGCAAGAAATGAAAATTACATTCTGAAAGTAAATGGTTTCAGGTCCAGCCTGTGGATAGCGTCAATGAAACGCACCGTGCCGGTTACCGACCGCATGACCACGGAATTAGTACGGCCGCCGGAACCGAAGTAGCGGACACCTTTTAACAGGTCCCCGTCAGTGATACCTGAAGCCGCAAATATAACATCGTCTGCTTTGACCAGGTCAGCCATGGTTAGTAGCTTGCTGATATCACCAATACCAAGTTTATGTGCCCGTTTCTTGTCCTCATCATCTTCCGGCCATAGCCGGCCCTGCATTTCTCCGCCCAGGCACTTTAGCGCGGCGGCGGCTACAACACCTTCCGGCGCGCCACCGACACCCATCAGGATGTCTACGCCGGTGCCGCCAATAGCTGCCGCTACCGCAGGCGCAACGTCACCATCCTGAATCAACTGAATCCGGGCGCCGGTTTCTCTAACCTCTTTAATCAGCCGGTCATGCCGGGGCCGGTTCAATATAACCACCGTAAGGTCTTCAATGGATTTTTCCAGGGCTTTGGCCACCGCGTTAAGGTTTTCCTTCACCGGCGCGTCCAGATGAATTTTACCGGCCGCCTTAGGCCCCACGGCAATTTTGTCCATATACATATCAGGGGCATGCAGCAGCCCGCCTTTTTCAGAAACGGCAACTACAGCAATAGCATTAGGCAGCCCTCTGGCCACATTATTGGTCCCTTCCACCGGGTCAACGGCGATATCCACCCGGGGTCCGCCGGCACCAACCTTTTCACCTATGTATAACATCGGGGCTTCATCCATTTCTCCTTCACCAATGACAACTTCACCGTCAATCTGCACCGTCTGAAAAGCTGCCCGCATAGCGGCTACCGCTGCACCATCCGCCGCATTCTTGTCACCGCGGCCCATCCAGCGGGCCGCCTCAAGGGCCGCCGCCTCCGTTACCCGCGCAAACTCCAGCGTCAACTCTCTCTCCATTTGCCGTGACCCTCCCAATTTAATAGTATAGCATTATCAAAGAATGTGTTATGCTCTTCTATATCTTTTCTACTTATTATGCCTTACTTCCTGCCGAAATGACAAAAAAATAGCGGGAAGTATCTTCCCCGCTACTTGGACTTTACCGTGTCCCAATCCGCCAAGAATTTTTCTATCCCGATATCGGTAAGGGGATGCTTGGTCATCTGCATGATTATTTTGTGGGGGACAGTGGCGATATGCGCACCGGCTTTGGCCGATTCGGTCACATGAATGGGGTGCCGGATACTGGCCGCGATAATCTCGGTGGCAAATCCATAGACATCAAATATATGCACAATTTCTCTGATTAGCTCCATCCCGTCCTGACCGGCATCATCCAGCCGGCCTACAAAGGGGCTGACATAAGTTGCCCCGGCCAAAGCGGCCAGCAAGGCCTGGTTCGCCGAAAACACCAGCGTGACATTGGTTTTTACCCCTTTTTGATTAAGGGCATGGGTAGCTGTCAGGCCTTCCGCGGTCATAGGCACTTTGATGACCACATTCGGGTGGATTTTAACCAGCTCTGCCGCCTCTTTAACCATTTCCTCCGCCTGCAGGCTGATGACTTCGGCGCTGATTGGTCCATCAACAACCGCACAGATCTCCCGGACAACTTCCCGGAAGTTGCGTCCTTCCTTAGCAATCAATGATGGATTGGTAGTCACTCCGCTAATGATCCCCAAGCGGTGCGCCTGCCTGATTTCAACTAGGTTGGCAGTATCAATAAAAATTTTCAAACTACAAGCACCTCCGCAAAAATTTTTTCCCTAGGATTATATTATACCATACCGGTGAAAAAAATGAGCAGTGTCAATAAAGCACACTGCTCAGCAAAAACCTTTAGCTGGTCAGGTCGGGCATGGTAACAGGAACTCCGAAATCAAACATATTCATATCCATGTCCATATATATTTTCAATGCCTCTCCCTGCGCCTGCATACTTATGTATCCGTCATAATCAATCTTTTCCAGCAGCAGTGTTTCTTTATTAACATAGCCTTTGTAAGAAAGGTCAAATTTCATACCGGCAAACATTTCTTTTAAAAGCTTTTCAGCGTTAGGGTCTTTTTTCACTTCTGCCGGCAGCTCCATCCCGGCTACAATTTCATCCATTAAAGCTTTATATTTATCTGCGTCAAATTTGACGTACAGGGTGTAATAAGCCTTGTCGCCAATGGTAGCTTCATTGCCGTGGGTAACCAGCAAACCAAATTTTTTCATCTGCTCCACAGCGGCCGCCGGGTCCTGATTTTGCATTTGGGACATTATTTCTTCACTAAAGCCAATATTCATTGATTTCCATTTGCCGCCGCTTTCCTTAATATAAACGGCACCTGGCACTGTATACGTTTCTATCGTTATTTCTGCCGGGAGCGAACCTATAGTCTGTTTCATATAAACCTCGGCCGGCTTCCTGAAGGTACCTTCGGCGGTAATTTTCATGTCAACGGCAGGCAGTTTCGGAATCTCAGTCTTGCCGGTGCCGGCGACCTTAAACTTATATGTATCATACGCCATCATGGCAACAGTGGATTTTTCCAGCAATTGCTCAGGCGTCATGCCGGCCCGCTTTTCATCGTGAGAAATTTTTACGGTTTTGGCAGTACCATCCCACTCAATGCCGGCACCAAACGCTTCACCGACAAAACGTAACGGCACAAAAGTCTTCCCGTTAATAATCTGGGCAGGCGCCTGCAGGTCTGCCAGCGCCTCACCGTTTTTCGTTACATTCCGGCCACCGACCGTTAGCACCACAGTATCACTGTTTTTGACAATTGTTACCTTTTTGGTATTAGGGTCCCATGTAACATCTGCGCCCAGGGATTCTGATATAACCCGCACCGGCACAAGGGTACTGCCGGATTTTATCACCGGCGGCACTTCTGTCGGTAAAGTTTTACCGTTAAACTGCAGCCGGACTTCTCCGGCAGCAACCGCTACATTCATCAGGCCAAAAGTAAAGACGAGCGTTAAAATCAAAACTAAAAATCTCTTTTTCAAAATAATTCTCCCCCTAATAATTTTATTTTATTTTAATTAAAAATTTCACCTCCCACAAAACAAAAAGTGTACTATTTAATTAGTACACCTTAATTATACATTAATGCTTACTGTCATTCAAGGGGTTTTTTGTCAAAATAAGTAATTAAGCTTTGCCGGAGCTACCGAACAATCTGATTTTTTCCCTGATAATTTTTGCGGTCGCCTCTCTGGCCGGCCCCAATACTTTGCGCGGGTCAATTTCTGCGGCATCTTTGTCCAGCACATCCCGGCAAGCCTGGACAAAAGCTTCACGAATATTGGTATCAATATTAACTTTCCTTACCCCCAGCTTAATGGCCTGACTTATCGCCTCATCCGGTACACCGGAGGAACCGTGCAGAACAATGGGGATATTCACCAGCGCACGGATTTTTTGCAGTCTGGCAAAGTCCAGTTGCGGTACACCCTTATATTGGCCATGGGCAGTGCCAATAGCCACTGCCAGAGCATCAACACCGGTGCGCTCAACAAATTCTTTAGCTTCATCAGGGTTCGTGAACAAGGCATCTTTATCATCCACATGTATATCATCTTCAGTGCCGCCGATTTTACCCAGCTCCGCCTCTACGGAAACGCCGACCGCCCGGGCTACCTCAATAACCCTTTTGGTCAAGGCTATGTTTTCTTCAAAAGGCAGTTTTGAGCCATCAATCATTACGGAACTAAAGCCGTTCCTAATACATATCATCACCTGATCAAAGCTGGTGCCGTGGTCTAAATGCAGCGCCACCGGCACAGAGGCGCTTTCCGCCGCAATCCCTGCTAAAGCGGTAATATATTCAATGCCGGCATATTTAATTGCACCCTGACTGGCCTGCATTATAACCGGTGATTTTTCGGCCTCGGCGGCAGCAACAATAGCTTGTACGATCTCCATGTTATTGCAATTAAAGGCGCCAACAGCATAGCCGCCTGCTTCAGCCCGCTGCAAAAGTACACTGATAGGAACAAGGGACATTAATAAAACACCTTCCTTATTTTTATAATAATGTATTATCCCCTTAAAACCTTTTTTCAAACGGACGCCTACCGCTTGCTCCGTTTGGGGTTGCTTTTGCGGGTTCTTTTGCTTTTACCGAGATTATCAAAAGTCCTGATACCGTTTTTGACCAATTCAATTTTTTTGATGCCTTGTACATTATGTAAGTCTTCATCAGTTTCAGCATAAACTACGCAGGCAGTAGCGCAATCTTTACACTGCAATTCAATGCGGTCAGGAAAAATGTCAATTTCTATCTGGTGGCTGCCACACTCACAATATAAATAACCTTCCTCTGCAATATCGTGCAGACAGTTCAAAACCTCAAACATAATCTCCGGGCTAAAAAAATAGTCGTCATATCCTAATTCGTCAACCAATGACTCCAAGTTATGTTCATAGTTGTCGGCAACTGCTCTGACTTTTTCTTCCGGGCCGAAAAAGCCCAGTTCTACGTTGGTATCGGAACAATAGAAAAAAGTCACTTCCCCGTTCCATAACTGCCTGACTTTATAATAAACCAAATGGTTAGTTTCACAAAGCACGCAGGGTATCTGTAACCAATACTGCTGCCTGTTTTTGGTCCCGATAATAAGCTTCTGGGCACCACAGGAACAGAATATCTTATTCGTCCGGGTACCGGCAAAAGCAAACCGGGAGACGGTATGAAATTCCAGTTTACCACATGTCGGGCACCGCATGGCGACAACAGATTCCGTGGTAATAAGCATAGTGATTACCTCCTCCTGTATTTTACTTCGCCGCAACCTATAAAATTCCTCTTTTATACTATTGCCAACAACAAATTATATACCCCTGCTGCAAAATAATCAAATTAAAAAACACGTGCCTGCATAAGCACATGTTTTTCGCCGTTTATCCGGCCACTCCGGCCTGCCGCCGGGAAATGACTTTTTTCACCAGTACCTTTAACTCAAGAATATCAAAAGGCTTGGTGATATACTCTGTAATTCCCAGTTTCATAGCCTCCGCGACTTTTTCCAATTCACCGTATGCAGTAATCATAATAACTGCTACTTCATTATTGAATTTGCGGATTTCACCTAGGGCCTCCAAGCCGTTCATCCCCAGCATCTTCATATCCAGCAAAATCAAGTCAGGGTCAAACTGCCTGGCCAGGTCTATGGCTTCCTGTCCGGTGCCGGCCAACTGTACTTCAACCTCATCTTCCAGAAATGCTTCTAACAATAGTCGGCGAACTCCCTTCTGGTCGTCAACTACCAACAGTTTAGGCTTAGTTCCAGGCATGTTAACCCCTCCCCATTTTTTTGGAAACAATAATAAATTATTCGCTTACTAAAACAGTTTTCCTTCTTAGAATATAAAAAACAACGTACTTTATTACGTTGTTTTTTTGACAATATCTCTTTTTTTTCGATTATTTAGGTAGATTCTCAAACATGGGTATCATCATCCCCACCAGCGCCACCACTACCACTACTATAAACAAAATCAGAATGATTGCCGGTGCCAGGACGGTAACTACAGCCCTGCCGGTAGAATATCCATGGACTTCCCTGAGACCGATTACTATAAGAATAAAGCGCCAGATAAAAATCAACAAACCGCTGCTAATGGTAAGAAAAGTCGCCAAAGTTGATTTTCCCAAATAATTTGTCAAAAAATAAATGGGGCCGGAAAAAATATTAGGCAATTCACTCAGACCCAGCACCGTAAATACTTCCAACGCCTTACCGCGACCGCCAAGAAATTCACTGAACAGCTGCAGAATCCCGGCCAGCACAAACCAAATCAGAAAAGCAAAAAACGCGCCAATTAAACCGATATAAGGCATCATGGCCATCACCATTTGGGCCATCTCCGGCGGCATATCTGAAGGTAAATCCGGATTTACCGGCGGCGCCAAAACGGTAAACATAATTCCGATCAACGTAACAGTGGTAAAAATGATAAAAGCGTGGCTAAGAGGCGGCTGGGCAGATATTTTTTGAAAGGTGGCTGTCGGTGAAAACAGCAATCCATATATCAGGTCAATTATCGACAGGCGGTGCTCAGGCGGCAAACTGTGCTCCGGCGACGGTGGATCGTTGGCTTCAATGTTTTTGTTTTCTTCCATTACTAAAACCCCCTATCTGGTTTGCGGCACACTGGAAGCTTTAAGCAACTGCCGGATTTTTTCCTCCCGCAGCATGCCCAGCTCCCTTTCCAGCAAGCCCGCCCCCAACGCGCCACTCATATTACCAAAAACCCTGTCCCATGGGTTGGTCGGCCCGTACTCTATAACCTGCGGCTCACCCTTGATGCCGGCCATTTTGGCTGTTATTTGCACGGCATCATAATAATTACCCAACTCGTCGACCAAGCCCAGCGCTTTGGCCTGGCGCCCAGTGAAAATCCGTCCGTCGGCAAGCTCTTTAACCTTGTTGCGATCCATTTTTCGGCCTTTTACCACCACATCGACAAATTGTTCGTAAATGTCATTGACCATCTCCTGCAGGATTTGCTTTTCTTCCGGCGTTATAGGCCGTGAGGATGAACCGATATCCTTATGTGGACCACTTTTAAATATTTCCGGCCGGTAACCGACTTTGTCAAATAATTCCTGCAGGTTGGCAGTTTCCATGATTACCCCG